>NZ_CBAUBA010000034.1:0-29133 GCF_964796385.1 Aquirufa sp.
CTAAATGCTCTTGCACTTGGGCATTATACAAATAAGAAACAACGTCTTTGGCTTTGGCGGGATTACGACTAAATACTTCTTGCACACTATGACCGGCATTTTCCAGCGCTTGAGAAAGGTGCCAGGCCACATGGCCTGCACCAATAAACGAGATTTTAAACATTAATACATGGGTTCAGTCTTAGATCCTACAAAGGGGAGCCATTGATGATTCAAAATTCCGGAAAAATTTCGCAAAAACATAACAAACGATGGCTTGAATGGCTTGCGCATTAAATGCATTCCAGCTTCCTCGGGAGTCAAATGTCCCTTTTTAGAGTTACAATATTTACACGCCGTTATCAAATTATCCCATGAGGTCCGTCCTTGGCGCGATTTAGGGATGACATGATCCAATGTCAAATGGTCGCCAGATCCGCAATATTGACATTGATTACCATCGCGTTTGAAGATATTTTGTCGGCTTAACACCACCCCCTTGTATGGAAAATAAACATAGCGATTCAGTCGAATGACCGAGGGATAGGGAAAAGTTTGATGGATGGAGTGAAGCTTTTCTGAAGTTGATTCGGCTATTAATTCAGCTTTATTGAGGTAAACTAATAAAAAAGCCTTGGGCATCGAGCAAATGGTCAAGGCACTATAATCTTGATTAAGGACTAATACTTTTTGACTCATGGGGGAAAAAATTATTGCATTCAGTAGCACATGCTTTAAAGTTAAAAAAAATAATAACCTGATTGACATGGGCTTGCCATAAAATAATTAGAAGAGCTCTCATTCCGATTTAGAGCTATTTAAGCCATATTTTGTACTTTTGTCAAAATAAATATTTTCTGATGCCTTCACTTATTGAAAAAATCAAATCCTTAGCGGCTGCACACACAACCGAAACAGTTGCGTACAGGCACCACATTCACCAGCATCCCGAATTGTCTTATCAAGAATTTGAAACACAGGCTTATGTGCAAAAGCATTTAGCCCTCATGGGCATTGCGAGTACGCCATTAGCAAATACAGGGCTGGTGGCTTTGATTGAAGGCAAAAACCCAACGAGTCGGGTTGTTGCGTTACGTGCCGACATGGACGCGTTACCAATTTTAGAGACGAATGATGTCCCTTATAAATCACAAAATCCTGGAGTTATGCATGCCTGCGGGCATGATGTGCATACCTCATCATTGTTGGGTACAGCACGTATTTTGCAATCCATTAAAGAAGAGTTTACAGGTACGGTGAAATTGATTTTCCAACCAGCTGAGGAGAAAGCTCCAGGTGGTGCCAGCATAATGATTCAAGAAGGGGTTTTAGAAAACCCAAAGCCTGCAAGTATTTTTGGCCAACATGTTGCTACGAATGTTCCAGTTGGCAAAATAGGGTTCCGAGAAGGCATGTATATGGCCAGTACGGATGAACTATACATCAAGGTTATTGGCAAAGGTGGGCATGGAGCCATGCCGGATGCATGTATTGATCCAATTGTTATTGCATCGCATATCATTGTGGCGATGCAGCAAATCATTTCACGAAATAAAAATCCAAAATTACCTTCTGTGTTAACTTTTGGAAAAATTGAGGGATTAGGGGCTACAAATGTGATCCCTGATGAGGTCAATATTGCGGGTACATTCCGGGCAATGGATGAAACTTGGCGGGCAGAAGGCTTGTTAAAGATGAAAAAATTAGCGGAAGGAATCGCAGATGCGATGGGAGGTGAGGCGATTTTTGAGGTTTTAAAGGGCTATCCTTATTTACAAAATAATCCTGAATTAACACGTAAAGCCAAAGCCGCGGCTATCGAATATATGGGCGAAGAAAATGTGGTGGATTTAGATCTTTGGATGGCTGGCGAGGATTTTGCTTTCTACACCCACCATGTCGATGCATGTTTTTATCGACTTGGGATTCGGAATGAAGCGCGTGGTATTATCAGCGGCGTACATACACCTACATTTGATATTGATGAAAAAGCGTTGACGATTGGGCCAGGTTTAATGGCTTGGCTGGCAGTGAGTGAATTGAGAGGTGAGAGGTAAGAGAGTGTGATGAAAAATTTAAAACTCCATCGGATCAGGCCATTTAAAATCGTACGTTAATTCCTCTACGATTTTATCTCCAGAAACAATTTTACCCCCTAAACACGGTTGGCTCGAATCCCAGTAACCCGAATTCATGCCACGTTTTTCACAATCGTTCATGCCCACATCTTGTTTGGTGGGGTGTTCGGGAGCAACAATGTTATAGATCCCGGATTGGATTTTCTCACACGTAAGAGCAATTAAATTGACTACATCGTCTTTATGAACATAATTGACAGGGCAATTCGCGCCGTCATTCCGCTTATTTGAAAAGTATTTAGCTACAAATCGGTCTCCTCCCATTAGACCTCCGAGACGCAAAATAATTGACGTGATTGGAGATGCAGAAACAATTGCTTCAGCTTGGGCCATCAATGAATTTTCATTGATTTCAGCCGTTTCATCCACGATAGCAGACACATTTGCATAGACAGTTGTAGAGGACAAAAAGATAATTTTCTCCACTTTTTCAGCATCCAAGCCGCTGACCCAATTTTGTACGATTCGCAAATATTGTTCTTCCGAGTTTTTCTTACGGCGTGGGGGAATGGACCAAACTTGAATTGCAGATTGATTCATTTGTGACCATTCGCTCTCAGTTGTCTCGTCGCTGGCACGAAAATCGACCACATGTACGTGCGGATGTTTGGCTTGGGGATGTACTTGAGAGGCAGAAACATGGACATCAAAATCCGCTAATGCTAGTTTAAATGCCAATGGTGCGCCTACCCAACCGCCTCCGTAAATACTTAATGTCTTTTTCATATATATTTGCACCTTTGGAACAATTGAACCGCAAAGATAGTTTGGAACCCATGAATAAAATGTTTTTTGTGCCTTTTATCAGTATTGTACTTGTTGCATTGGATTACTATGTTTGGATGGCCGTAAAAACTGCCTTCAAAAAATCAACTAATCGTATCCAAAAAACGGCTAAATATTTCTTTTGGGGCTTTACTGTATTTATTCTTTTAGGCATTGTTTCATATAATTCCTTGCCTTTGCACGCTTGGAAAAACGAACTGCGCGTTACGTTCATGTCATTAGTCATGATTTCGGTATTTAGTAAAATATTTATTATTCTGTTTTTGCTGTTAGAAGATATCACCCGCTTTTTCCGCTGGGGAACTAATAAAATTCGCAAAAAAGATCCGAGTGCGATCAGTCGGCATGAATTCCTTTCACAAGCCGCTTTAGCAGTAGGTGCTGTTCCGGCTGCCACATTTGCCTTTGGCATTCTTTCTGGTGCACATGATTACCGCATCGAAAAAGTAAGTCTAAAAATACCGAAACTCCCCAAAGAATTCCGTGGCATGCGCATTGCTCAGTTGTCGGACATACATTCAGGAAGCTTTTTCAACAAAACAGCTGTAGAGGGTGGCGTAGATATGCTCATGCGTGAAAAAACGGACCTCGTATTTTTTACGGGGGATTTAGTAAATAATGAATCCAAAGAATTAACGGATTATTTTAAGATGTTTTCCAAAATCAAAGCCCCTTATGGCGTTTTTAGCACCTTAGGCAATCACGATTATGGGGACTATGTGAAATGGAAAAGTCCAGCGGCCAAAAAGGAAAATTTAAATAATTTGATGAAGGCGCATGAATTAATGGGCTGGAACCTACTCATGGATGAAAATCATATCATTTCGGAGTCAGGCGAAAAATTAGCTATTATTGGCGTACAAAATATTGGTATCGGCCGCTTCCCGTGGTATGGCAATTTAGCTAAGGCACATGCGGGGACAGAGGAGGCTGCGACCAAATTATTGTTATCGCATGATCCAACGCATTGGAATGCCGAGGTGACGAAAAATGCCAAATTTAAAGATATCGATATAGCGTTTTCGGGGCACACGCACGGGGCGCAATTCGGGGTAAAGATTCCAGGTTTTGATACATGGTCGCCAGCAAAATATATTTATAAACAATGGGCGGGATTGTATGGGGAGGATGGCCAACAACTCTATGTGAATCGGGGATTTGGATATTTGGGCTATCCAGGACGTGTGGGGATGCCGCCGGAGATTTCCATTTTCACACTGAGTTAGAGTGGAGAGTAGAGAGTAGAGAGTAGAGAGTAGAGAGTAGAGAGTAGAGAGTAGAGGCTATCGACTGATCACAGCCGAATGACTACTATTTTTTATCATTCCCCTTGCTCCTAATTGAAAAAAAGCTAAATTTGCGTCCCAATTAACTGGTTTCGTGGCCGAGTGGTTAGGCAGAGGTCTGCAAAACCTTCTACAGCGGTTCGAATCCGCTCGAAACCTCAGAAAAAACCTTCCCATCCGGAAGGTTTTTTTGTTTAACTCCGTTTTGTACAAACTACTCTAGAAAAATTACATTTTCGTCTTTAGATTATTTTGAAAAATTCTAAATAACCGCTAAAACCTTAAAAAAACACGAAATTGCTCTACGAATAAATTGTTTCCTAAAAATTCGGATTGTAGTTTTGCGGACTGAATTAAAATGAGAAAATCAACACTATGCTTTGCAAAAAATTAACTCTCGTTAAGTTTCTATTATCCTTCACTTTATTTTTGGCCACTTTTGGCACAATTTACGCTCAAGATGCAGCGGAAGGGGAAACATTATTTAAAAACAACTGTGCGGCTTGTCATGCATCAACCGACGAGGTACTTGTTGGGCCAGGTCTAAAAGGAATTAGTGAGCGTCGCCCGATTGAATGGATCATCAAATGGGTTCATAATCCACAAGCAATGATTGCCTCGGGCGATAAATATGCAAACGATCTGTACAACAAATATAATAAAGCTGCGATGACACCTTATCCGAATTTCTCGGATGATCAAATCAAAGGTATTATTGCCTACATCGATGCATCTAATGTGGCACCAGCAGCGCCAGCAGCGGGAGCGGCCCCAGCGGCGGGAGCCGAAGGAACAGCAGCAGCTAGCTCTGGCGGAATGATGGAAGTCTTATTAATTGGACTTTTAATCATTATGGTTCTCGTATTGATCGCATTACTTTCAATTGTAAATACGCTTGGTAAAATCACGCAAAATCCAGAGGCTGCTGCAGAGACTCCATTGATGCAACGCATTTCGGCCAACCTTAAAGAATTAGCCGCAAACTCGGCAGTAAAAACAGGTGTTTTAGTTTTAGCCCTTTTATTAGGTGGTAAAGCAACGATTGATGCGGCTTATGGCGTAGGTATCCATCAAGGATATGCTCCAGAGCAACCAATCAAATTTTCACACAAATTACACGCAGGGCAGTATGAAATCAACTGTAACTACTGTCACACAGGCGTATACTCTGGTAAAGGAGGTAACGTGCCATCTGCAAACATTTGTATGAACTGCCACAACGCCATCAAACGCGAATCCCCAGAAATTCAAAAAATTTATACCGCATTGGAAAATGACGAGCCTATCCAATGGGTTCGTGTTCACAATTTGCCGGATTTGGCATATTTTAACCACTCACAACATACAAACGTAGGTGGATTAGAATGTAAAAACTGCCATGGTGAAATCGAGAAAATGGAAGTAGTTGAGCAACGTTCATCGTTGACAATGGGCTGGTGCATCGACTGCCACCGCCAATCAGACGTAAATGCAAAAGGCAATGCCTATTATGATAAGCTTGTTGAAGTTCATAACAAGGATAGCAAGACCCCATTAAAAGTACAAAACATAGGCGGCCTAGAGTGTTCTAAGTGCCATTATTAATAGGTTTACAACAGATTCAAAATTAGTCTGAATAAGAAAGATTATATGGAAAATTCGAACAAGAGGTATTGGAAAGGGATTGAGGAGTTAACCAATGAACCATCGTTTGTCAAAAATGTCCACAATGAGTTTGGCAATATGCCATCCGAAAACGATTCGAAAGGTGATGCCTTAGTCGATGGCGCAGGAACTCATCGTCGTGATTTTCTTAAAATGTTAGGATTCGGTGTTGCAGCCGTTTCTTTAGCTGCTTGTGAAGCGCCAGTTAAGAAAACAATTCCTTACCTGAACAAGCCAGAAGATGTAGAGCCTACGATTGCAAACTGGTACGCATCGACTTACACGGACGGAGGCGATTACGCTTCAATCTTGGTGAAGACGCGCGAAGGTCGGCCAATCAAAATCGAGGGTAACAAATTATCATCGGTTTCCAAAGGAACACTTTCAGGCCGTGCACATGCTTCGGTATTGAGTCTATATGACAATGAAAAATTAAAAGGTCCACAAATCGGTAGTAAAGCTGCAGATTGGACTCAATTAGATAAAGAGTTTATAGCAAAATTAGCTGCTGTAGCTGCCAAAGGAGGTCAAATCAGAATCATTTCAAACACGGTTCTTTCTCCAACGACTAAAAAGGTAATTGCTGAATTCGCGGCGAAATACCCAACAACCCAACACATTTCATATGATGCCAATCCAGCTTATGGTTTAACACAAGCTCATGGTGGTATTTTACCAAGCATCGATTTCAGCAAAGCGAAAACAATCGTTTCATTAGGAGCTGACTTCTTAGGTTCTTGGATTTCGCCTACTGAATTTGCAGCACAATGGGCGGTAACCCGCCGTGTAAGCTCTGAAAAAGGGGGTAAAAGAGATATGTCGCGTCATTACCAATTTGAAACAATTCTTTCAAATACGGGAGCGAATGCAGATTACCGTGCTACTTACAAGCCATCACAAGAAGGTTTAGTAGCTGTTGCACTTTACAATGCGGTTGCTAAATTAACTGGCGCAGCATCTGTAGCAGGTGGTTCTGTTAAGATTGATCATTTAGATAAAGCTGCAAAAGACTTAGTCGCTTCTAAAGGAGCTTCTATCGTAGTAGCTGGATCAAATGACCCCGAAGTTCAAAAAATCATTGCCGCGACTAACGCGTTAGTTGGCGCCTATGGCACCACCCTAAATACAGCAATCCCTATGAATTACCGCCAAGGTAATGACATGGCGATGGCTAGTTTTATTAAGGAAGCTACTGCAGGTTCAATTGCAGCGGTCATATTCTATAATGCAAACCCAGTTTATAACCACCCAATGGGAGCCGATTTAGCAGCAGCTTTACCTAAAGTGGAACTTAGTTTAGCAACCAATGATCGTGCAGACGAAACTGCTTCAATCTGTCAATATATTGCACCAGATTCTCATTACTTAGAATCATGGAATGATGCAGAACCTAAAGCAGGTTTCTATTCATTAACTCAACCTGCAATCTCGACTATTTTCAAAACGCGTCAAGCACAATCAAGTTTCTTAGCTTGGGCTGGCGTAGCAAGTGATTACCAAGCGTATTTAGAGCGCAACTGGGAAAGCACAATCTTAAAAGGTGGAAAAGTTGCTTGGAACTCAGCATTACACAACGGAGTATTTGAACCAAATGCAGGTTCGATTTCTGCCGCTAGTCCATCCGTTGACGTAGCTTCTGCTTCATCTGCAATTAACAAAGCATATGCAGCAGCATCTACTGGTTTAGAAATCGCTGTTTATGAGAAAGTTGGCTTAGGTACAGGTTCTCAGGCGAACAACCCATGGTTACAAGAATTCCCTGAGCCAGTTTCAAAGGCATGTTGGGACAATTATGCATCTATCTCGCAGCCAACGGCAACGAAATTAAAATTAAAACAAGGCGACTTAGTAAAAGTAAGCGCGAAAGGATATGAAGTTACACTCCCTGTGTTAGTTCAACCAGGCCAAGCGCAAGATACAATTGCCATTGCAATCGGATACGGACGTACGAAAGCAGGTAAGTCTGCAGATGGCGTAGGAGTAAATGCATACCCATTTATCTCTGAGATCAATGGCGCATGCGTGGGTATTTGTACACAGGGAGTTTCGGTAGCACCAACTGGTGACACAAAAGAAATTGCACAAACACAAACACACAATACGGTTATGGCGCGCCAAGCGGTCGTTCAAGAAACGGTATTGGCAGACTTTGTAAAAGATGCAAAAGCTGGAAGCTTTACACCACGTGTGAAAACATCTGAAGGCGAAAAAGACGCAACTGATTTAACGCTTTGGAATGGTCACGAATACAATAACCATGCATGGGGTATGGTGATTGACTTGAATACATGTACGGGATGTTCGGCTTGTGTGATTTCATGTTCGGCAGAAAATAACGTACCCGTAGTAGGCCGTCAGGAAGTTGTTAACCGTCGTGAAATGCATTGGATGCGTATTGACCGATATTATTCATCGGATGCTGAAGTAGAAGATATGCAAGGTTTAGAAATTGCGTCGGATAATCCTGAGGTTATATTCCAGCCGATGTTATGTCAGCACTGTAATAATGCTCCTTGTGAGACGGTTTGTCCGGTATTGGCAACAACTCACTCAACAGAAGGTTTAAACCAAATGACGTATAACCGTTGTATCGGTACACGTTATTGCGCAAACAACTGTCCATATAAAGTTCGTCGGTTCAACTGGTTCCGTTATTTCCAAACAGATGACTTTGATTTCCATTTCAATAACGATTTAGGTCGTATGGTGATTAACCCTGACGTAACGGTTCGTTCACGTGGGGTAATGGAAAAATGCTCGATGTGCGTTCAGCGTATACAAGAGGGTAAATTGGTAGCTAAGAAAGAAAAGCGCCGTCCAGTAGATGGAGAGATTCAAGTAGCTTGTGCTCAATCTTGTCCTACAAATGCGATTACTTTTGGTGATATGAATGATCCTGTATCTGAAATCTCTAAATTATTACTTGTGGAGAAAGAAGGTCGTGCATTCCACGTAATTGAAGAAATTAACGTAAAACCAAATATTTCTTACTTAAAGAAAGTTCGTAATAAGGATGCTAAAAAAGCATAAATTTTTAATCGTAAAACAGTAAATAAAAATATGTCGCACGTTGTATCACCCATAAGAGAGAAACTAGTTACTGGTGGAAAGTCTTATTCCGATGTTACCCACGATATCTGTAAGCAAGTAGAGGGAGAGCCTACAAAAGAATGGAAAATTGCATTCGGGATCTCTTGTCTTGTATTCATTTATGGTGCTTATTGCCTTTTCTACACGTGGTGGCAAGGTATTGGCGTTTGGGGATTAAATAAAACCGTTGGTTGGGCTTGGGACATCACGAACTTCGTTTGGTGGGTTGGTATCGGTCACGCAGGAACCTTGATCTCGGCTGTGTTATTATTATTCCGTCAAAAATGGAGAACATCCATTAACCGTTCAGCGGAAGCGATGACAATCTTTGCCGTACTTTGTGCAGCATCGTTTATCCTTGCGCACATGGGACGTCCTTGGTTAGCTCACTGGGCTTTACCACTTCCTAATACCTATGGTTCTTTATGGGTTAACTTTAACTCTCCCTTGGTTTGGGACGTATTTGCAATCTCCACGTATTTATCTGTATCCCTATTATTTTGGTATATGGGTCTTGTGCCAGATTTGGCAACGATTCGTGACCGTGCGACAACAAAAGGTCGTAAGTTTTGGTATGGTTTTTTCAGCTTAGGTTGGACAGGTTCTTCGAAGACTTGGGCGCGTTATGAGTATATGTCATTGATTTTGGCAGGTATCTCTACACCGCTTGTACTTTCTGTACACACCATTGTATCGATGGACTTTGCTACGTCAGTTATTCCTGGTTGGCATACAACAATCTTCCCTCCATACTTCGTGGCGGGTGCAATCTTCTCAGGTTTCGCGATGGTACAAACCTTATTGTTAATCACACGTGTCGTTTTCAAATTAGAAGATTACATTACGATTGAGCATATTGAAATGATGAACATTGTTATCACGGTAACAGGTTCGGTTGTAGGTATCGCCTATTTAACTGAGTTCTTTATTGCATGGTATTCAGGTGTGGAATATGAAAGTTATGCGTTTGTCAACCGTGCTACTGGTCCATACTGGTGGGCATATTGGATGATGATGACGTGTAACGTAATTTCTCCACAGTTATTCTGGTCAAAAGCGATCCGGACGAACTTGATGGTTTCATTCATCTTATCAATTGTGGTAAACGTTGGTATGTGGTTTGAGCGATTCGTAATTATTGTGACGTCATTACACCGTGATTACTTGCCTTCATCTTGGGCTATGTTCTCGCCAACGATGTATGACATTGGTGATTACATATTCTCATTTGGTTTATTCTTTACCTTATTCTTTTTGTTTGCTAAGTTCTTACCCGTGGTAAACATGGCGGAAGTGAAGGCGGTAATGAAAGGCGTTTCGACAGAGTTTACGATTAAACGTATTAAGCCAACAAAAAAATCAGAGGAGTAATTCTATTTAGCAAATTCGAAATTAAATTAATATGAGTTCGACAACTAATTACATTTTAGGAGTTTACGATGATGAGGATGAGGTTTTACATGCAGTTAGTGCAGTAAAGTCAAAAGGAATCAAAATTGAGGATGTGTATTCTCCCTTCCCAATTCACGGTTTAGATGTAGCCGTAGGTCACGAGCGTACTCGTTTACCGATAGCCGCATTTATGTTTGGTACCGTAGGTATGATTTGTACCTTTTCATTGATTAGCTATACCATGGTATTTGACTGGCCGATGATTATTGGAGGTAAAGATTTCTTTGCATTACCAAACTGGATTCCAATCGCGTTTGAAGGAACCGTATTATTCACAGCTTTTGGACTTGTAACCACTTTCTGTATATCGAATGATTTATGGCCAGGAAACGAAACGCTTCCATTGGACATCCGTACGACTGACGATAAATTTGTCATGGCAATCAATGTAGACAAGAATAAAGCAAGTGCAGCTGATATCAAGAAAGCCCTAAAGGATTCTGGTGCAGTGGAAGTAAATGTTAAATAATTAATAAGAACAATTGTTCACGAAGAAGCATAACAACATGTTTAATCCAAGAATTAAATTCGTTTTAGTAGCCAGTATTGTAGCAGGATTAATGTCTTGCGGATCTGACCACAATGATACAGGAACTGAATTCGCACCTAATATGTATCACTCAGTTGGATATGAGCCAATGAGCCAAACAGAAGGCGATAGTAATACAATTAACCCGCTAGGCTTGAATATGCGATTACCTGTAAAGGGGACCGTTTCTCGTAAAGTTTACACAGGTTCAGATAGCTTAAAACAGGCATTTTTAACCCAGGAGTTGACATCAAAAGCAATCCCCACGGATAGTATATCCTATTCAGAAAAATCATTATTTAACCCAATTTCGGCCACTCCAGAAAATATTGAGGCAGGGAAATTGCAATATGAGCGTTTTTGCCAACACTGCCACGGGGAAGCTGGTAAAGGAGATGGTTTAGTAGCCAAAGCCTATAAAGGTGTTCCCGTGTATTCAAGTGATGCGCTAAAAGACATGAATGACGGACATATCTATCACGTTATCACACATGGAAAGGGTAGAATGTGGGCACATGGATCACAAATATCATCTGAAAATAGATGGAAGATTGTGCTATACGTTCACGAATTGCAAAAACAATAATTCAATTAATTTAAATTAAATAGAGATCAAGATGGCGGGACATTCACATTTTTCCCCAGCAAACGTTGAAGAGCATTTTGAATTCAGTTCTGAAGGCAAAAAAAGAATAATTTATGCTTTCATCGCTGGATTAGCGGCTTTAGCACTAGGCATTTACCTTTTATCCAAAGGGGAGTCTGGTGGTCACGAAGTAGCCAATGCAGGGCATGAAGCAGTAAAAGCAGGACATGAGGCCGCAACAGCAGGACATGAAGCAGCAACAGAGCATGTTTCAGGTGGGGCCGTTTCGCACCAAGCGTCTGCAGAGGAGCATTATGATTGGACTAATCGTATTTGGGCTAACGTATGGTTAAATGCGGTCTTCTTTACCGGTATTGCTGTTGTTGGCATGTTCTTTGTTTCCTTACAATACCTAACCAAATCTGGTTGGTCTTCCGTAATGAAGCGTGTGCCTGAGGCTTTCCCTAAGTTCCTATACATCACGTTGCCGATTTTAATCGCAGTTTTCTTGTTTAAAGGTGATGTGATTTTTCACTGGATGCACCACGGTGTAACAGAGGTTGGCAGCGAAAACTATGATAAAATTATCGCAGGTAAATCTGGTTATTTGAATAAGAGCTTCTTTTTAATTCGCTTAGTCGTTTTTGGCGGATTGTGGATTCTCCTATGGAAAATGTTACGTAAGAAATCACTAGAAGAAGACTTAAATGGGGGTACTGAATATTTTACGCAATTAGTTAGAATTGGAACCGCATTTATCGTTGTATTTGGAGCCTCTAGTTCGATATTCGCATGGGATTGGGTAATGTCTATTGATACCCACTGGTTTTCGACGATGTTTGGATGGTATATGTTCTCATCATGGCATGTAACAACTTATGCTGTGATTGTATTAGCTATCCTATACTTAAAAGATAAAGGTTTAATGGCTTATGTAAATGAGAATCACTTACATGATTTGGGTAAGTTTATGTTTGCTTTTTCTATCTTCTGGACATATGTATGGTTTGAGCAATTTTTATTGATCTACTATGCTAATTTACCCGAAGAGACGATATATTTCATAGAGCGTTGGGAAGGACACAATAAAATTTACAAAACTTCAGAAATTTTAATGGTTTTGCTAAACTTCTTGTTCCCATTTTTAGTTCTAATGACACGTGATGCAAAGCGTACACGCTTGTTCTTAAAAATAGCAGCATTCATGATTATTGTGGGTCATTATATTGATTTTTATCAAATGATTATGCCTGGTGTAGTTGGCAAACATGGCGGTTACGGTTTAGTTGAATTTGGAATGGTGACTGTGTTTGCAGCTGCATTCATTTATGTAATTTCAGACGAATTAACGAAGGCGTCTTTAATTGCAAAGAACCACCCATTCTTATTAGAAGCATTACATCACGACATTTAGTTTTTAGCGCATACGATTAAACTTAACATATATGAATTACCTAATTGGTCTTTTATCCATCGTTTTCTTCATCCTGGCTATCTCAGTGATAGTCAAGAGTATGAAGATTAACAAAAATCTATCTGAAAGCGAAGATGCAGATACTGCATTGGATTCCTCAAACAACACAAATGCTTACGGAATGCTAATATTTTGGCTATTGGGCACCATTGCAGGTGTTTGGTCATTTCTACATAGTGCTCCCGATTTCTTACCAGAAGCTGCTTCAAAGCATGGAGTAACTACTGATAAAATGTTTTGGACATCCATGTCAGTTGTGACATTAGCGTTTTTTGCTTCCAATACATTACTATTGTTCTTTGCATTCAAATACCGTTACAACAAAAATAGAAAAGCGACATTCTATCCGGTAAACCATAAATTAGAATTGATTTGGACAGTTATCCCAGCTATTGTGATGGCGATTCTTGTTTTCACAGGATGGAGAACTTGGCGCGATATTACCTCGCAAGCACCAAGCGAAGCTGTTGTGATTGAGCTTACAGGCCATCAATTCGGTTGGTACGTTCGCTATGGTGGTGTTGACGATAACCAACTCGGTAACTACAACTACAAATTAATTGACGAGACAAATAATATCGGTATTGATTTTACAGATAAGCATTCATTTGATGACTTTACAGCCACTGAATTACACTTACCAAAAGGAAAGCCAGTATTATTAAAGATTCACGCGCAGGACGTTTTGCACTCTGTTTACCTACCTTTTCATCGGGTGAAAATGGATGCGGTTCCGGGTATGCCAACTAAATTTTGGTTTACGCCAACAATCTCTACAGATGAAATGCGGGCTAAGTTGGGCAAAAAAGACTTTAACTTTAAGTTGAATTGCACGGAAGTTTGTGGGCGTGGACACTTTGGTATGGCCATTACTGTTTTTGTAGATGAGCCGGCTGATTATAAAAAATGGTGTGCGGAGCAAAAGCCATTTTTGGCAACCAATCCAGCTTACTTAGCTAAGGTTCCTGCCAATCTGAAAGCAAAAGCAACTAAATATATTCCAGCAGAACCTATCGCTACAGATTCAACCGCAACTGAGGCTGTTAGTTTAAACTAATCATTTAAGAAAAGTAGAAAATAAATTTATATGTCAACTGTAACATCACACGCTGAAGAAGTTCACACCCATGCACACGATCATGATCATGAGCACGAACACCATGAATTAAATTTTTGGACGAAGTATATATTCTCTACGGATCACAAGACGATTGCGAAGCAATACTTGATCTCTGGTATCTTGTGGGCCTTTATCGGCGGATCATTCTCGATAATTTTCCGTTTGCAATTGGGCTTTCCAGATATGCAATTGGAGTGGCTTCGGCCTATTCTAGGTGGCTGGATCGATGAAGGCGGAAAACTAGATAAAGAATTTTATTTAGCGTTGGTTACGATGCACGGTACCATCATGGTATTCTTTGTATTGACAGCAGGTCTTTCCGGTACATTCTCCAACTTCTTGATTCCACTACAAATTGGCGCAAGAGATATGGCCTCGGGATTCATTAACATGCTATCTTATTGGTTCTTTTTCATCTCATCTATGATCATGTTCACGTCTCTATTTATCGAGACAGGACCTGCTTCAGGAGGTTGGGTAATTTATCCCCCACTTTCTGCATTACCACAGGCGATGCCAGGTTCAGGATTAGGTATGACGCTTTGGTTAACATCGATGACATTCTTTATTGTCTCATCATTGATGGGTGGCATAAATTACATTTGTACAATTATAAACCTGCGTACGCGAGGAATGACATTTACTAAAATGCCATTAACAATCTGGTCGTTTTTCTTTACCGCAGTTTTAGGTCTTTTATCCTTCCCGGTTCTTTTATCCGCGGCGTTATTATTAATCTTTGATCGTTCATTCGGTACGTCATTTTACTTATCCGAAATTTATATTCAAGGTCAGGCGCTACCTAATGTGGGTGGATCTGCCATATTGTATCAACACCTATTCTGGTTCTTAGGACACCCAGAAGTATATATCGTGTTGTTACCTGCTTTAGGTATGACTTCTGAAATCATTGCTACAAATTCACGCAAGCCTATCTTTGGATACCGCGCGATGATTGGTTCTATGATGGGTATCACCGTGTTAGCTTTCATTGTGTGGGCACACCATATGTTTGTAACGGGTATGAATCCATTCTTAGGTTCTGTATTTATGTTCCTTACGTTAATCATTGCAGTTCCATCAGCAGTGAAAGCGTTTAATTATATCACGACACTTTGGAGAGGTAATTTGATTTTTACTCCAGCAATGTTGTTCTCTATTGGTCTTGTTTCCCTATTTATCTCAGGTGGAGTAACAGGAATTATCTTAGGAAACTCCGCATTAGATATCAATTTACACGATACATATTTTGTTGTAGCACACTTTCACCTAGTTATGGGCGCGGCATCGTTTTTTGGTTTAATGGCCGGTGTGTATCATTGGTTCCCTAAAATGTTTGGCCGAATGATGAATAAAACATTAGGTTATATACATTTCTGGTTTACGTTTGTTGGCGTTTATCTTGTATTCTTCCCAATGCACTACATCGGTATTGCTGGATTCCCGCGTCGTTACTATTCGTTTACAGCCCTAGGAAATGATGGAGCATCTGCATTTACAAACATGAATGCATTTATTTCAATTGCAGCCATTATTACATTCTCAGCGCAAGCCATATTTGCATGGAATTTCTTCTATTCTATTTTTAAAGGAAAGAGGGCTCCACTAAATCCGTGGAATTCAACAACGCTTGAATGGACTACACCAATTAATCCAGAACATGGAAATTGGCCTGGCGAAATCCCCGCTGTATACCGTTGGCCTTATGATTATTCTAAGCCAGGTTCAGATGCGGATTTTATTCCTCAAAACGTACCATTCTCTGCAACGAAAAGTTCAAATCTTCCCGAGGAAAACGCAGATATTGCAAAAGAGAGGGATATTGATGGTTTATTAGGAGCACAAAACGAAAGTTATAACCGTTAATTAACCGTTCTAAACTAAGATGCATCCGAATGAATCTCATTTAGATGCATCTTTTTTTACCCCAAAAATGGCCTTTAGAAGATCTGCTATCTTATCAATTGTAAGCATATATTTGCTTATCCTAGCTGGCGGAATCGTTCGCAGCACAGGATCTGGAATGGGATGCCCAGATTGGCCTAAATGTTTTGGTCGATTTATCCCTCCCACAAAAGCCGAAGAATTGCCATTGCATTATGAAGTTATCTACAAGGAAAAGCTGCATGGAGAAGTCGAATTCAATGCCACTAAAACATGGATTGAGTACATCAATAGACTACTAGGTGCGCTAACAGGCTTAATCATATTAATTACGACTATATTGGGTTATAAAGAGGGCAAAAAGGTGTTTTTACCCACTTTAATGGCCCTTACACTCGTGTTAGCTAATGCCGTTCTTGGTAAATATGTTGTCGACTCCTTTCTGTTGCCAGGCGTTGTGACGGCTCACATGTTATTATCTATTGGAGTCATCTATTTTTTAGTGAGAGCCCTAAACAATCAATCTTCATCGGATGTTATACCAATAGCAAATCGGACATGGATAGGGATTAATTTAGGTCTTATTTTGGTCCAAATTATCTTGGGCACCCAAGTGCGTGAGAATATGGATCACGTGATTCAAGATTTAGGAGAAAGGGCTAAAGACCAATGGGTAGCAAACCTAGATGTTAGCTATATTATCCATAGAACTTTCTCTTGGGTGATTGCTGTAAGCCACCTGATCCTTTGGAATAAAATAAAAATGTCTCCATTGCAAAATTACCGCCATGGCATGATGGTTTTAATTGGGATTTCATTTTTCACCGGTATTCTGATGGCCTATTTTGCTTTACCTCTTGGAAGCCAAGCAGTTCATCTATTAATCTCATTAGTATTAATCGGCTGGCACATCAGCTCTTGGATACAAACAAAAAACGCCTAAATGTCTAGTATTAAACCCTATGTCGCCCTTTTAAAATCGAGACTATCGATGACGGTAGCCTTCTCGGGGACGTTCGGGTATTTATTAGCTCCTATCGATCATAAACCGCTGGGTATATTTTTAATTTCATTAGCAGGTTTTGTCCTTACTGGAGCGGCGAATATAGTGAATCAATTGAAAGAAATTGAATTCGATAAATTAATGAAGCGTACGGCTAAGCGCCCACTGCCCACCCAAACCTTAACACCGGCTCAAGCCCGAAATTTTGGTTATGTTTTGGCCGTGATTGCCTTAGGTTTATTAAGTTATTTTACGTGGAAAGCGGCCATAATCGGCTTGCTCTCCTATGTTTTATATGGCTATGTTTATACCCCCTTGAAGCGCGTGGGGCCCATATCTGTATTTGTGGGTGCGTTCCCAGGAGCCTTCCCCCCCATGATTGGTTGGGTTGCCGCAACGGGCCATTTTGGTTGGGAACCAGGAATTCTTTTTGCCATTCAATTTTTCTGGCAATTCCCGCATTTCTGGGCGATTGCCTGGGTAGCTGATGCGGATTACCGCAAAGCTGGATTTAAGATGTTACCAAATGATGGGAAGAAAGACATTAAAACGGCTTTCACCATTATGATATATACACTCTTTTTAGTGCCTTTGGGTTTTGTGCCTTATTTATTGCACATTACTGGAATTCAATCGGCCATCATTACCGTTGTCGCTGGAATTCTTTTTTTATGCCAAACGTTTTATCTCATGATGCGACCTACCGATAAAGCTGCGAAATGGATGATGTTTGGTTCTTTTTTCTATTTAATTATTATACAAATTACCTTATTATTTGATAAAGTTTAAATCATGAAATCAACAGAGAACGTAATCGAACCGGCTGAAACCCGCTCGGTAAATCCAAAAGTTTTTACGATGTGGCTTTTTATTGTCTCCATCGTTATGTTATTCGCTGCCTTCACTTCAGCTTACCTAGTTAGAAAAGCGGAAGGGAACTGGGTAGAGTTTCAAATGCCAAGTTTATTTAGCTATAGTACTGGCGTTTTAATTTTGAGTAGTCTTACCATGCATTACTCATTAATAGCAGCAAAAAAAGACCAATTTAATGCACTTCGAATAAGTATTTCTATTACTTTTGTACTCGGATTACTCTTTTTAGTAATGCAATTTTTCGGTTGGATCCAATTAGTGGAAATGAACGTTTATTTTGTAGGTAATCCGTCTGGTTCTTTTGTGTATGTTTTATCAGGTTTACATGGTTTACATCTAGTTTCAGGACTAGTGGTTCTCATTTTTGCACTTGTTGCGGCTTTCAAATTGAGAATTAACGCGAAACAATTGACCCAAATTAAAATTTGTGCCACATACTGGCACTTTTTAGACGCCTTATGGCTTTATTTATTTGTATTTTTATTGATTAACAATTAAGCTTATACCTATGTCAGTAGCACACGCTGCCCCAGCGGTTCCAGAAAATTTAGCATGGCAAGGAGGTTCTGAACCTCTAAAGGCTAGTTATGGAAAATTGATGATGTGGTTTTTCCTATTATCGGATACCTTCACATTCTCAGCCCTTTTGATTACGTACGGAATGATTCGTTTTAGCCAACCAGCTTGGGAGGGAACACCGGATACATTTTATTTCTCTACGGCTCATTGGCCTATTCCTGAAAAGGTTTTTGAGGCAGTTCCATTTTTACATGGCATATCATTACCACTGGTTTTCGTCGGAATTATGACGTTTATTTTAATTGCTTCATCGGTAACGATGGTGCTTGCTGTAGAAGCAGGCCACCGAGATGATCGTAAAGATGTAGAAAAATGGATGTTATGGACTATCATTGGCGGCTTTACATTTTTAGGCTCGCAAGCTTGGGAGTGGTCCCACTTTATTCATGGACCAGAAGATTTAACCCTCGCGGCTAAACAAGTAATTGATGGTGTTATTTCGCCAATTGAAGGTGCGAATTTAGTTCGCAATCCATATGGCCCACCTGCTTTTGCCGATCTGTTTTTCTTTATTACAGGATTCCATGGAACCCACGTATTTTCAGGTGTAATTTTGAATATTCTAATTTTCTTTAATGCAGCTACGGGAGTTTATGAGCGTAGAGGTCATTATGAAATGGTTGAGAAAGTAGGCCTTTACTGGCACTTTGTAGACCTTGTTTGGGTATTTGTGTTTACCTTCTTCTATTTAGTTTAATCTTAAATTTGATTACATATGGCTTCGCACGTAGCTCACGAAACCTCTGAAAAAGTAATTGCTCCTCCTAATACAGGTGCTATTTGGAAAACATTTTGGATCTTATTGATCTTAACTGCAATCGAATTCGTTATTGCCTTCACTATGCCCGCTAACACGTTACGTGTAGCCATTTTCTGCGGCATGACGATTGTTAAAGCGTTCTACATTGTAGGTGAATTCATGCACTTAAAACATGAAGTTAAATCGCTTATTTGGGCGGTTTTAATTCCTACCATTTTCGTCGTCTGGCTTTTGGTTGCCTTGATGTTCGAGGGCGGCAATATGTATTAATAGGGATATCCCTACCCTCAAAATGAATAAAAAGACAGGCATTTTATTAATGATATTAATAGTGCCTGTTCTTGTTTATATATGCTTGAAGATTTTTGGCCAAAATCATTTTAGTCTTCCTCGTTACATTCCTGCCATTGATTCAACTACAGGTGAAATTAAGATGGCCAAACGACTGAAACCACGTTGGAATGAATCCGAGTTGGACACCGTTTTTCAGACAATCCCTTCCTTCTCTTTAATGGACGAACGCGGAAAGACTTTCACTTCTGAAAACCTAAAGGGCAAAATTTATGTGGCTAATTTCTTTTTTACGCGTTGCGGGACTATTTGCCCGAAAATAACGTCTCAGATGAGTCGAGTTACAGACGCCTTTATCCAAGACAAAGACATACATTTTATCTCTCTTTCGGTAGATCCGAAGTACGATAATCCGGAAAAACTAGCAAGCTATGCTAAAAAGTTCGATGCAGACACTGCCCGTTGGACTTTCTTAACGGGAGATAAAAAAAATATTTACCCATTAATCTTGAAAGGATTTCATGTGCCTTTGGCAGATGCTTCCGAATATGATGCGGCCATTAAAAATCCAGATGAAACATTTATTCATTCAGAACGTTTAGTATTAGTTGACAAGTCGGGTGTCATCCGTGGATTTTATGACGGGACAGACAAAAAAGAAGTTGACCGACTAATTGTAGAAATAAAGGTCTTGAAAACTATATATTCAACAGAAAATTAATATGCCTACGATTTCCCAAAATCCACAAAACGATAAATTGATTAACATCGTTTCAATCGTAATTCCGTTGGCCGTTGCGGCACTTATCGGCATTCAAATAAAATTACCTTTAGGCGATTGGACCAAAGTGTTACCGCACGTAATTGGCTTTTTGAACACTACTACGGCTATCTGCTTAATTTACGGTTTCATCGCGATTAAGTCCAAGAATATTAAGGGGCATGAAACTGCCATGAAGTTGGCATTTGCTCAAGGTGGTTTATTTTTAATCTTATATATTTTATATCATATTTCTAATCCATCCACCCCATACGGGGGTACAGGCTGGACTAGACCTGTGTATTATTTCTTTCTAATAACACATATTGTGTTATCCATCGGAGTTGTTCGTTTAGTCTTGTATGCCATTTATCAAGCTTTAACAAATCAAATTGAAGCGCATAAAAAAACGGTTAAATGGGCATTTCCCATTTGGCTATATGTTTCTCTTACTGGTGTGATTGTTTACCTTATGATATCTCCTTTTTATGTTTAAGCGAATTGCATTCTTCTTAATCGTTTTTTTTCTTTTCCAAATGGATGGATTTGCACAGTGTGCGATGTGTCGGACAACGGTGGAAAGTACGATTTCAAATGGTCGATCAAATATTGCGACAGGGTTAAATACGGGTATTTTGTATTTATTAACTGCACCCTACTTGCTCGTGGGTGTCATTGCATGGATGTGGTTTCGTCAGAGTAAAAAAGAACAGCAGGCACGTATCTCAAAATGGCAATTACGCCAAAAAGTCTCCCAACTATTAAGTAAGCAATCCTAATCCCAGATTGGGTATTGGGTTAATTTGATTGCCTGCCCAAAAAACTGTTTGGTTGACTGCTCAAAAGATTCTGTGTAATCAGATACATAAAATTGCCGACTCCCCATTACGCCTGTTGACAAAAGATCTTTTTCAACCAATAACTCTTTGATTGCTTCAGCTACAATAATCGAGGTGTCTATTACTTCTACGCTCCCTTGGTAATAATCTTCAATTTGTTTTTTGATTAATGGATAGTGTGTGCATCCCAGAATTAATCCGTCGATACCGGTTAGCGTTGGATTAGCCAAATACTCTTGAATAATTTGCTCTGAGATTCGATTGTTGAAAAACCCTTCTTCAATCATGGGTGCTAGTAGCGGCGTTGCAAGCGACTGTACTTGAATATTTTTGTCAAGCTCCGCCGCCTTGCGGGCGTAAATTCCAGAATTCACAGTTTGTTTGGTCCCGATAAGTCCCAGTTTTTTGTTTGCCCAATCCTGATCAATGTATTGAATGACTGGGTCGATGACATTCACAACAACGGCCTTCGTTCCCACATAGGCCTTCACTAAATCATAGGCCGCTGCGGAAGCTGAATTGCAGGCAATTAAAATCAGTTTACAGTTTTTTTCTAGAAGTAAATTGCAGATTTTGACAGAGTATGCTTGTATCGCCGTGGCTGATTTATCACCATAAGGTAAGTGCGCCGTATCCCCAAAATAAATGATGGGTTCTTTGGGCATGAGTTCGGTTATGGCATGAGCTAAGGTAAGTCCCCCAATTCCACTATCAAAAATTCCAATGGGTGCAGCGTTTGGCATAAGTCTAAAATAGAATGTAAATAACGGGAATTTGGTATTCTTTTCAAACCCACGCAACCATTTAGACATTTTTGCCATCTTTGCGGTCGGATTCATTAAATCACCAACATTGACAAACGTTTTACCTTCCCAAGCTAAAGAGATCGAATGGGTTCGATTATGCCAAAAGCAGGACCGAAAGGGGCAGTATGCTGTTTATCAGTATTATGCAGGTAGAATGATGGCGGTCTGTAGGCGCTATTTAGGCCAAAGCCCCGATGCCGAAGATGCCTTACAAGAAGGATTTATGAAAGTGTTTACGAAGATTGATCAGTTTACGGAGGGAAAAAGTTTTGAAGGGTGGATTCGCCGAATTATGGTCAATGAATCGCTGATGAAAATAAGAAAAAATGGCTCCATTTATTTAAAAGATATTGATGAGACATGGGATGTAGGTCAGCCGGCAGAAGCATTAATGCATTTGACCACACAAGAAATTGAAATGTTGATTGCCGATATGCCAGATGGGTATCGCACCATATTTAATCTGTATGCTATCGAAGGATATAGTCATCCGGAAATTAGTCAAATGTTACATATATCCGAGGGGACCTCGAAATCGCAATTATCGCGAGCAAGAGCATTACTTCAAACCAAAATGAAAAACGTAGCGGTATGAAAGATAAAAACAAATTTACCTGGGAACAGGTGGAAGCCCAATGGCGTGGCCAACTTAAACAGCAAGAGGAGCCTGTGCCAGCCTTTAATTGGGATCAATTGGATGCGTCAAATTCACGGCCAATCATACCGTTATGGCGTAGGGTAACTCAGAGCCCATGGGCATGGGCGGCGGTGCTTGGTTTGTCGATTGGGTTGAATTGGCAAAATGTAGAAACTGCTCAAACCGTGTTACCAACGGTTGCTGTCACTCAAAAGCAGATGGAAGAACCGTCTGAGCAGTTGATTTCGAAACAAGATGCCCCTAAAGTGCGTGCGCAAATGATCGAGTCTATTGGCATAGCTACTAAACCAGCTGACATCTCACCCGTAGCCGTAGAAGAAATCGCCGTGGCGAAAGCGGTGGATTTACCAAAAGCAGTTGAATCGAAAGATGAAGAAGAAGTGGTACTCGTACGCATAGACATTGACCCCATTGAAGAAAAGAAGGCAATGCTTGTTCAAGAGACCTTTGAAAAGCCGGTGAAAAGAAAGCGAAATTTACTGGGGCAAATTTTCCGTCAAGTAATTTCGGGCGAGCCTGGTGGCTGGCGTGAGATAGCCAATTCAAATGATAAATTAAGTGACGGAATTCACCAAGTGGCTAATACCGTAATCCGAACAGAACAATCCGTAAAACAAACATTACAAATTCAATAAATATGAAAAACCTACTACTAATGACGTGCCTATTGGTTAGCCAAGTGCTTTGGGCAAAAAACACAAATGATAGCTTATTACTTAAGATTGATAAGCGCGACCAAAAAATCATAGGCGCAAATAAAGATTCTAAAAAGACCTTGCGGGAAGAGCTTGAAGGTGTCTTAGAGAAAAAGGGCTTAGTGCTGACGGATAGTTTGTGGCAACAAATTAGAACAGTCATTCGAACTGATTCGGAGGGCGATAGCAGCTTAACGATGCAAATCGGAAATAGTAAAGTTAAAATTGGTATTATAAAATCTGGTGCGACCTATAATGGCCTACAAAAAACTTTTAAGATGACGTATCCGAAAGATCAAAATACCTTCACGGTGAAAAAAGACAGCTTAGGTAAGTCGATTGTTATCAAAAGTGATGGCAAAGAGGAAGTACGTGTGGGTTGGAATGGGATTCATGTGAAAGATGGGAAGGAAGAGGTCCACGTGGATTGGAATGGTGTACATGTGAAGGAACCCAATGGGGAAGAAACAAAAGTGATTTGGGGGAGAGATTCAACCAAAACACAATCAAAAGATAAAAAATCCAATTTGTATCAACGAAAGAGATTTAATGTCTACATAGGACTCAATGGCCTAACTGGAAAAATGCCTGAGAATGTAATAGCCATTTATCCTAGTCCCTACTTAAATTCTGATCCAGAATTAAAACCACTAGGTTCAAGATTTGTGAGTTTAGATTTTACACATGCGGCAACGATAGCTCGCGGCAAAAATAGTGCGTTTAAATTAGGCTATGGTTTTTCATTTGATTGGTACAACTTCATGTTTGATCACAATCGGGTAGTTACCAAGGCAACATCCGCTACGAATTTCCAGCCGATAATTGACACGAGAGGAGACGAGGTAGCGTTGAAAAAAAATAAATTGACAGTATCTTATATTACGCTTCCGATTGTGCCGCATGTTGTATTTAGTAAACAATCTGCCATTAAAATGATTGGATTGGGAGGATATGTTAGTTACCGATTGGATAGTTGGACCAAAACTATTGAAGAAAAGAGTGATGACTTAACGAGAATTGGATCTAATTTCAATCTAAATCAAGTAAGATATGGCGTAAAAGCAGAAGTGGCGTTACGAAATGTAGGTGAGTTATTCTTTAATTATGATTTAGCACCACTATTTCAGAAAGGAATGGGTCCGGAATTAACTGCATTTAGCTTCGGATTTAAACTATAATTAAAATTTATCACATTTTTTTTGACGAGAGTTTTGCGGAAATCAAAAAAGGAGCTACTTTTGCGAACTATTTCAGTTAAACGTTCTACTGGAATGCAGAATTTTGGGGATATACCAGAGCGGCCAAATGGGGCAGACTGTAAATCTGCTGGTGAATGCCTACGGTGGTTCGAATCCATCTGTCCCCACATTCTTTTATGATTTAGGTTCTTTTTACAGGAGAATTTATCAGCGGGAGTAGCTCATTTGGTAGAGCGATAGCCTTCCAAGCTATAGGTGGCGGGTTCGAGCCCCGTCTCCCGCTCGAATGAAAATGTTGCTTAGGAGAATTCCCCCTGAGTGATATTTTTATTTTGTTAGACCAAAAGAGGTTTAATTGTGGCCGCAGGGTAATTGGCCTTTGTAGCTCAGTGGTAGAGCACTTCCTTGGTAAGGAAGAGGTCGGCAGTTCAATCCTGCTCAAAGGCTCTAACACACATTACTTGAAAGAGTAATTATTGGAATTTGTAACATTTGAATTTTTTATAAACTAATTAAGAACTAAATAATCATGGCAAAAGAGAATTTTGACCGAAGTAAACCCCACGTTAACATTGGTACAATTGGCCACGTTGACCACGGTAAAACAACTTTAACAGCTGCTATCACTAAAGTTCTTTCTGAAAAAGGTCTTGCTGAGAAGAAAGATTTCTCTTCCATTGACTCTGCTCCAGAAGAAAAAGAGCGTGGTATCACGATTAACACAGCGCACGTAGAGTATTCTACTACTGCGCGTCACTATGCACACGTTGACTGTCCAGGTCACGCGGATTACGTGAAGAACATGGTAACGGGTGCTGCACAAATGGACGGTGCTATCTTGGTAGTTGCTGCTACAGATGGTCCAATGCCACAAACACGTGAGCACATCCTTTTGGCTCGCCAAGTTGGTGTACCTCAATTGGTTGTTTTCATGAACAAAGTGGACATGGTAGACGATCCAGAATTATTAGAATTAGTTGAAATGGAGATCCGTGAGCTTCTTTCATTCTACGAATTCGATGGTGATAACATTCCCGTAATCCAAGGATCTGCATTAGGTGGATTGAACGGAGATGCTAAGTGGGTAGCTACGATCGATGCGTTAATGGATGCAGTTGATTCTTGGATTCCACTTCCTAAGCGTGATGTTGAAAAGGCATTCTTGATGCCAGTTGAAGATGTATTCTCGATCACAGGTCGTGGTACAGTAGCAACAGGTAAAATCGAGACTGGTGTTATTAACTCAGGTGAGGCAGTTGATATCTTAGGTATGGGAGCTGAAAACTTGAAATCAGTAGTAACTGGTGTTGAGATGTTCCGTAAGATTTTAGATCGTGGTGAAGCTGGTGATAACGTAGGTTTATTGTTACGTGGTATTGAGAAATCTGATATCCGTCGTGGTATGGTTATCTGTAAGCCAGGTTCAGTGAAGCCTCACACGAAGTTCAAGGCTGAGGTTTATATCTTGTCAAAAGAAGAAGGTGGACGTCACACTCCATTCTTTAATAAATACCGTCCACAATTCTACTTCCGTACGACAGACGTAACAGGTGAAATTACTTTACCTGCAGGAGTTGAAATGTGTATGCCTGGTGATAACTTAACAATTGATGTTACGTTATTGAACAAGGTAGCTATGGATAAAGGTTTACGTTTCGCGATTCGTGAAGGTGGTCGTACAGTAGGTGCTGGTCAGGTAACTGAAATCTTAGACTAATATTTTAGTAGTTTTTGTGAAAAGAGCGGTCAGTGGCCGCTCTTTTTTTTTGTATACTTGTAAACCGAAAAGCTAAGCCTTCGCTTTCGGCTTAGCTTTGGCAAACCTTGAAGGTTTGCCAAAGCTTGCGTAAGGCTTGAACGATTTTAATTTAACCTATTTTGTCTCATGAAAAAATTACTACTTATTTTAGCAGTTTGTTTATTTGCCTTTCAGTCGTACAGTCAGGAATATTATGAAATAAGAACGTATCATATGAAATTCAGGGGAAATGCAAATCTCTTAGAAAGTTACTTAGCTAAATCATTTATCCCAGCAATGAATGCGTATGGTGTTTCAAAAATTGGCGTATTTAAAGATCTTGGCAAACCTGAACCGGCTATTATTGTCGTTACGATTCCATTTAAATCTTTGTTGGCCTACGCCGGATATAAAGAGGCATTGGAGAAAGATGCCAACTACCAAGCTTCGGCGCGCGCATATTTCGATCAAGTGGGGCCAGATAAACCATTGTATGAAAAAATATCTACTTTGTTAGCCAAAGGCTTTGCGGGACATCCTGTGATGAAGTTACCCCAAATAAATCCTGGGAGAATCTATGAATGGCGGACCTATGAAGCCTATAATGAAGATGCGCTAAAGCGTAAAATTGCCATGTTTAACCAAGATGAACTTGCTATTTTTGATAAAGTAGGCCTTCATAATGTGTTTTTTGGGGAAGTATTGGCTGGCGAAAACACACCTTGTTTGAGTTATATGGTCTCATTTGAGAACATGGCTGAGCGTGATGCAAATTGGGCTAAATTCGGAGCAGATCCGGATTGGAAACGCATTAGTAGTGACCCACGCTATGCAAATAGTCATTCGAAGACGGTGCGCAGATTTTTAGAGCCGACAAGCTATTCGCAGTGGTAAAAAATCAATAATACGTATCGAGGTTTGTTAGTTAGGTTTTTTTATCTAAATTTGCAATCCTTTCTACGGGCATAGTATAATGGTAGTATGCAGGTCTCCAAAACCTTTGGTCAGGGTTCGAATCCTTGTGCCCGTGCAATTGAAATTTAAATAACCGATAATCGGCAATATATGAGCAGTTTTACATCATTGATTAAGGAATCTTGGACGGAAGTGACCGAACAAGTCACTTGGCCAAAATTCACAGAACTTCAATCGAGTTCAGTATTGGTATTAGTTGCCTCTTTGATTTTTGCCTTGTTGGTAGGAGTCGTAGATTTGGCATTTAAATCTGGTTTGGATTTATTTTATACCTCATTTTAATAAATAGATTGATCCATGGCAGAGACTAAATGGTATGTGTTGAGAGCAATCTCAGGACAAGAAAAGAAGGTAAAGACCTATATTGAGAATGAATTAGCACGTCAAGGTGTGTCTGATTCAGTCCCTCAGATATTGATTCCCACCGAAAAAATCTATGAAATCCGTAAAGGCAAAAAAGTAATTCGGGAGAAGAACTTGTTCCCAGGATATATCATGGTGGAAGCAGACCTTGCTGGCGAGGTTAGTCACATTTTAACTTCAACACCAAGTGTTATAGGCTTCTTGCAAACAAGTAATGAAGAGATTGAAGAGACTAAGATTGAGGGGGGAAAGACAAAAAAGGTCAAGGTGATCGTCAAAAAACCAATGCCAATTAACCAAGCAGAGGTTAATCGTATTTTAGGTAAAGTGGATGAATCAGCAGCGCTTGAGGAATATGCATCCATCAGTTTCATCAAAGGAGAAACTGTTCGCGTTATTGATGGCCCATTTGCGACATTTGAAGGTACGGTAGAAGAAATCCATGAGAATAGCAAGAAATTGTCTGTAATGGTTAAAATCTTTGGCCGTAATACGCCTTTGGAATTAAATTACGCACAGGTAGAGAAGTAAGATACGTCGACAATTAAACTTAGACCCCTGGTATCCAGGGTTTTTTTTTAGTACGCTAGGCAATCGCATGATCAGTCAAATCAAATTAGTTACGTATTTAATTGAGCTAAACGAAGCAATTCTTTTCTATCCAAAATTGAGGCGCTTTTACAAGAAGCATTTACCTGAGGATCCAAAGATATTTGATATAGGTGCCAACAAAGGGCAATCGGCAGACTTCTTTTTTGCAATTCGTCCAAAAGCGAAAATTAATTCATTTGAGCCCAATCCCAGTTTATTTACTTTTTTGACTAAAAAGTATGAAGGAAAATCAAACCTCACACTTGTAAATAAAGGCATTTCAAATGCCAAACAACTACTCCCCTTTTACATCAATCAATTGGATTTAACGTCTTCCTTTGAACCACTAAATCCAACTAGCAAATATTTAGCAAAAAAGGCACATATTTTAGGCGTAAAGACATCAGATATCATCCGAGAGACCATTGAAATTGAAACAATTACTTTACGCGACTACATCAAATCACAAGGAATAACTCACATTGATTTATTGAAAATTGACACTGAGGGCCACGAATTAAAATGTCTGACTGGTTTATTTCCTATCACCAACTGTCAAATTGATCGAATTCAAATTGAAAACCACCAAGACGATATGTATCAAACACTAGACTCTTTTGAATCTATTGAGTCGGTTTTAGTCGAAAATGGATACCAAATTGAAGTTTCAATAAAGCATGGTTTTGGCGATTTCTATGAAATGATTTTCAAAAAATCATAGACTAACAAAATTTTCTTAGTTCACTTGTTTGCATACTACGTATATTTCCTTAATTTTGCAGTCCGTTTAAAAAGCGGCAATCTCTGTTTTGAAAATTTCAGGAGGAGATTGGGCTCAGATGTCTTGTTACACGGAAGAGTCACCCGGAGGAGAATCAGATAAGGAAGCTTCCACCCTTATTGGCAGATAAACCTCTAATTCACTAAATAAACGATGTTTTAACATGGCAAAAGAAATAGCTGGCTACGTAAAGCTTCAATGCAAAGGTGGCCAAGCCAATCCTTCACCACCCATCGGTCCTGCATTAGGTTCGA
>NZ_CBAUBA010000035.1:0-29034 GCF_964796385.1 Aquirufa sp.
ACAAAATTAATGGTACGATTGAAGTGTATAACAGAAACACAACGGATCAGTTCTATAACCTACCAGTAGATCCTTCTGCAGGTGGTTTCACAACAATACAAAGTAATTTTGGACAAGTTAGAAACCAAGGAATTGAAGTTTCATTAAACTCTGATTTGATCAAAACTTCTTCATTTACATGGAATGTAGGTGCTAATATTTCATACAATAAGAATGAAATTATGGAGTTACCTCAGGATAATGTTATTTCTGGAGTTACTGTGTTAGCCAAAGGTAGCCCGATCAATACCTTATTCCTTGTTCCTTACGCTGGTGTAGATCCAGAAACAGGAAATTCATTGTACACGAAGTTAGATGGTACAAAAACACAAACGTTCAACGTAGCTGATAAAATTAAGTATGGCACGTCTGATGCGCCTTTGTTTGGTGGATTAACAACGCGTATTTCTTATGCAGGTTTTGATTTAAGTGCGCAGGCCAACTTCTTCTTGGGTAGAGAAATGTATAATAATGATTTGAACAACATTATTAATCCAGCGTATTTTTATGATAACATGCATATTTCTATGCTGAATGAGTGGACGCCAACGAATAAAATCACTGACGTTCCAAGACCAGGAAATCCGTACAGATCGCAAACATCTAGATTAATTGATGATGCTAGCTTCTGGAGACTGCGTAATGTAACCTTAGGGTATACATTCAATGCAGCTACATTAAAGAAAATTAAAGTTAGAGCAGCACGTGTTTTTGTTCAAGGACAAAACTTATGGACATCGACTACCTTTAGAGGTTTTGATCCAGAAGCAACTGGAACTTCTTTAACGGGCGCTCAGTACCCTTCTTTAGTACAGACAACGTTCGGTTTAAACATTGGGTTTTAATTATATAAACACAGAAATTATGATACATAAAATATTCAAACGTAGTGCTGCATTGCTATTTATAGCTGCATTTACGTTACAGAGTTGTCAGGACGAATTCGTCAATCTCGCTCCAGAGTTTACGCTGGATGCTGTCAACAATCCATCTAGTATGGGACAATTAGAGCAGGTACTAGACGGTGCTTATGCGAACTTTAGAGCGGCAGATTATTATGGGTCTGGAAGTGGAACCGGTAGTGGTGCGGGTATCATGCCGGATGTAATGAGTGATAACTTGTATGAAACGATTCAAACGTTGGCAAATTCAAGAGATATGTCAAACTTCCAATTTCAGCAAAATACCGCTCAAATCACGAATATTTACAATGCGATGTACAAGGTAATCTCGGTTGCCAACATTGTTTTGCGTGATGTAGACAAGTTTACAACGCCTGCGAATAAAAAGACAGCCAACCGAATTAAAGGTCAGGCGCATGCGATTAGAGCTTTAGCGCATTTTGATTTATTCAAATATTTTGCAGAAAACTACGATCGTAACAGTACGACTACATTAGCTTTAAATTACAGTAAGACTTTTGAAATTTCTTCTGAGGCAAAGCCAGTCAGATTAAATAACAAAGTGTACTATGATGAGTTGTTTGCTGATATCAATGCAGCGCAAACACTTCTTGCTGATGTTGATAAAAATGTAAATCAAGGTTTTGCGGCAATCAGACCAAAAATGGGTCTAGCAGCAGCAAACCTTTTAAAGGCAAGAGTTTCTCTTTACGCAGGTTTGTATGCGGATGCGATTGCAGCGGCTACTGCAGGTATCGCTATTGCGCCAGCTCTAGTTAGCAATCAAACAACCTTTAACGGGATGTACTCAGAGGCAGCTGCGGGAGAAATTATCTGGAATGTACAATTTGACGCAGGTCAAAGTGGACCTACCTTCCTTGCATTTTTTGCAACGAATAACAGAAGTTATTTCCGTCCAGCGTTAGAAATTGCAACGATCGCGGGTAATACTGGTTTGATTCGTAGCAATGACATCCGTTATGGTGCTTATTTTGCGAATGTCAACAGAACTACTGAAGTTCCTCAGGCATTGGCTTTAACTAAGTACCGAGGTAAAGGTGGTGTTTCTAATGGTAATGCGAATTTTGTTGCCATGAAAACTGCTGAGTTATACTTGATCAGAGCTGAGGCGTATGCACGTTCTAGCACGCCGCAGAATGAATTGGCGATGCGAGATTTGAATACATTGCGTAAAGCTCGAATTAGTGGCTATGAGAATGAGGATTTAACAGGCGCTACGTTGGTTAATGCAATTGCCGATGAAAGAAGAAGAGAGTTCGTAGGCGAAGGCCACCGTTTCTTTGACTTGAAGCGTACATCTAGAACGTTAACGAGAGGAAGTACATGTGGAATTCCTTCACAGTCTCCAATCGACAAGTGTACATTAACACCTACATCGCGTGAGTGGTCATTCCCACTAACGGAAACATTAACGAATGCAAATCCTAATTTGGTTCAAAATCCAAGTTGGAAGAAGTAATACAGTAACGTATATTTTGAAAAAGGGGGTAAGCAATAGCTTACCCCCTTTTTTTTGTCAAGGTTTTCGCTCCTACTTACTAGTATACATTCCAGCTATATCAGATTGTTTATTTAATGGAAATTCAAGAAAATATTTGGCTTTATTGAATTACAGTGGTATTTCTATAAGCCGAACACTCCTTTTTCGCAATTTTCTTTGGTCCCCAAAGATATTTCCCTAATTTGCATAAATTTTATTTATATTTTTCATTAATTAAACTAATCAACATGAAAAAACTCTTACTCATTTGGGTACTGGTAATGACTGCGTTCAGTTCATTATTTGCTCAAACAAGACAAGTAACTGGTCAAGTTACTTCATCTGAAGATGGCACGGCTCTTCCCGGAGTTAGTGTTAGCCTAAAAGGTACCGCTCGTGGTACAACGACTGGCGCCGATGGATCTTATAAGATTTCAGTGGGCGACGGTGCTGTTTTAGTATTCGGTTTTGTCGGATACAAGCAACAAACAATTTCTGCAGGTAGTCAAACCGCAATTAACGTTGTTTTAGTAACGGATGCGTCTGAACTTAACGAGGTTGTAGTTACGGCATTAGGTTTGACGCGTACGAAGAATTCATTGCCTTATGCTGCCCAGCAAATTAAAGGAGATGAGTTAACACGTGTGCGTTCAGGAAATGCGTTCCAAGCTCTTTCTGGTAAAGTAGCTGGTTTACAGATCACACAAGGTAACTCGATTGGTGGTTCAACTAACGTCGTTATTCGTGGTACCAAATCTTTAACTGGGAATAACCAAGCGTTATTTGTCGTTGACGGTGTGCCTATCGATAACTCGAATAAAAATTCGGGTAACCAAACAACGGGTCGGGGTGGTTATGATTATGGTAATGCTGCGGCAGATATCAACCCAGATGACATTGAGTCAATGACTGTATTGAAAGGTGCTGCGGCAACTGCGCTTTACGGTTCTCGTGCTTCGAATGGTGTAATCATGATCCAAACGAAAAAAGCGAAAAAAGGTCTAGGTATTACCATTAATACGGGCTTAACAGTAGGAACAATTGATAAATCTACGTTCGCGAAATACCAGAATGGGTACGGTGCAGGTTATTCTGATCCGTATCAAAAAGATGGTTTCTTGTATTTTGATGTTAACGGTGATGGAAAAGATGATTATGTCGTTCCTACAGCGGAAGATGCTTCTTATGGAGTTAAATTTGACAATCGTCCAGTTTACACATGGGATTCGTTTGATCCAGCAGGTCCTAACTACATGAAAACAAGCCCATGGGCTGCTGCGAAAAATACACCAGAAACATTCTATGAGACGGCTATTTCGAACAACACAGCTATTCAATTAGATGGTGCTACAGACAAAGGAACCTTTAAATTAGGATTTACGCGTAACGAAGAGCGTGGTACATTACCTAACTCGAACGTAACGAAGAATATCATGAACTTGGGTGGTTCGTATAATGTTTCTAGCAAATTAACAGCATCTGCTTCAGCTAACTTCTCGATTGTAAATGGTAAAGGACGTTACGGTACAGGTTATAGTGGCTTGAACGTAAATCAAAATTTCCGTCAGTGGTATCAAACCAATGTAGATATTCAAGATCAAAAAACAGCTTACTTCCGTAACAGTCAAAACGTTACTTGGAACTGGGCTGATCCATCTTCAGCTGCTGGTTTGAAGCCTATCTACACAGATAACTACTACTGGATTCGTTATCAAAACTATCAAAATGATACGCGTACACGTATTTTTGGTAATGCGATGTTAAACTACAAAGCATCTGATTACTTGAATTTCATGGGTCGTGTTACGGTAGATACATACAATGAATTCCAAGAGGAGCGTAATGCCGTAGGTTCTCAAGCAGCTGCTTCTTATAGCCGTTTCGATCGTACGTTTAATGAAACTAACTACGACTTATTAGCGAATTTCGACAAAAACATCATTAAAGATGTGAACTTGAAGGCCTTAGCTGGTTTGAACTTACGTCAATCATATGCTCGTTCAATCTTTGCAGCGACAAATGGTGGTTTGATCGTTCCAGGTTTGTATTCAGTTGCTAACTCAAAAGGTACGGTAGCTGCTCCATCTGAGTCATTCACGCCGCGTGAAGTATTTGGTGTATTTGCTGGTGTTACATTGTCTTACAAGAATTTCTTGAACTTTGACGGAACAATTCGTCAAGATCAGTCGTCGACGTTGCCGGTGGATGCCAACAAGTACCTTTATTATTCAGGAGCTGCTAGCTGGAATTTCTCTAAGCATTTCACGGATCTTCCTTGGTTGACATCTGGTAAGTTGCGTGTTAACTATGCAACTGTGGGTAATGATGCTCCTTGGGGTGCAATTAAGAACGTTTATGATCAACCAGCACCGTTTGGTTCAACGATCTTGTTCTCAGCTCCATCGACACAAAATAACCCTACATTGAAGCCTGAGCAAACTAAATCGAAAGAGATAGGTTTAGAAATGGCTTTCATGCAAAATCGTATTGGATTTGATTTGACGTATTACCAAACAAATACATTGGATCAAATTATGCCAGCTTCGGTAACTTCTTCTACTGGTTTCTCATCAACGTATGTAAATGCGGGTAACATTGAGAACAAAGGTTTTGAGTTAAGCATCTTTGCAAATCCAATTAAAACAGCAGATTTCTCATGGAATTTGAATGTTAACTTTACGCGCAATAGAAGCATGGTATTAAGCCTTTACAGTAATAGCCAAAACTTACAGTTAGCTACCTTCCAAGGGGGTGTTTCATTGAATGCTACTGTAGGTCAACCATATGGTATTCTAAAAGGAAGAACTTGGAAGTTTGTTAATGGTGAGAAATTAGTGAAAGCTAATGGACGTTATGATTTGACAACGACAACTACGAATAACATTGGTAATGTTAATCCAGATTGGATTGGTGGTTTGAATAATTCGGTACGCTACAAAAACATAACGTTTAACTTCTTGATTGATATTAAGAAAGGTGGTTCTGTATTCTCATTGGATCAGTATTACGGTGCGGCTACGGGTGTTTTACTTGAATCAGCTGGCTTAAATGACAAAGGAAACCCTTCACGTAATTCAATTGCCGAAGGTGGTGGTGTGATTATGCCAGGTGTGTTAGCTGACGGTTCTAAAAACACAATTCGTGTGGAGAATGATTACGGTACTTACGGGTATGCATACAATCCAGCGGCGGCTTTCGTTTACGATGCCGGTTATGTTAAGTTGAGAGAAGCAAACTTAGTTTACGCTTTGCCAAACTCGATTGTACGTAAATTAGGTGGAGTTAAAGGAGTAGACGTGTCTGTGTTTGGACGTAACCTTTGGATTATTCAGAAATCAGTTCCTTATGCGGATCCAGAAGAAAATTTATCTGCTGGTAACGTACAAGGATATCAGTCTGGAGCGTATCCAACGACACGTTCTATCGGACTTAATGTCAAGTTGTTGTTTTAATCATCCCAAAAATTTATACTGATGAAAAGAATATTAATCGTTTTTGTACCGCTGTTGGTTTTATTTACAGCTTGTACAAGTGACTTAGCTCAACTAAATGTTGAGACAAAGAGGCCTGCAGCAGTTCCTGCACCTACTTTATTTTCGAATGCCACGAAGACCCTAGCGAACTCGTTGGCATCTGCTAGTGTGAATACAAACGTATTCCGTTTTACAGTTTCGCATTGGGCGATGGCTGTATATCAAGATGAAGCTCAATATGATTTCAATACGCGTGCCATTCCAAATGGCTGGTGGACGACGATGTACCGTGATGTAATTGCGGATTTACGTGAATCTGCTCGTTTGATCAATGCGGATGCTTCGCTTGCACCTGCTGAAAAGGCGAATAAAATTGCGATTTTGGATATTATGGAGGTGTATGCGTACAGTGTTCTGGTGAATACGTTCGGAAATGTTCCTTACAAAGAGTCGATTAATTCGGCTATTTTGTTTCCTAAATATGATGATGCTAAAACGATCTCGGCTGATTTATTGGCTCGTTTGAATGCTGATATTGCCAAAATCAACCCGACTGCAAATAGTTTCACAGCAACTGAAGATTTAGTTTACAAAGGATCTGCTGCGAAATGGGTAAAGTTCGCAAATACGCTACGTTTTAAACTTGGTATGGTCTTAGTGGATGTAGATGCTGCGGCTGCGAAAACAGCTGCTGAGTCTTCTGATGCGGGTGCTATTTCTGCTGCGGCTGATAATGGTTTGTTTACATTCCTTTCTTCTTCACCAAACCAAAATCCATTATTCGTGGATATCGTAACAGGTGGTCGTCAAGATTACATCGCTGCGAAAGATTTGATGGATAAGTTGATTGGATGGAATGATCCGCGTAAAGCTGCTTTCTTTTCGAAGAATAACGCGGGTAACTACGCAGGTGGTATTGTAGGAAAATCGAATACATTCGTTGATTTCTCTCGTGCCGGTGCAAAAGTTATCGAAGCTGCTTCTCCTTATATATTAGCGGATTACGTAGAAACTGAGTTTTTACGTGCTGAGGCAAAAGAAAGAGGATTTAGCGTAGCGGGTTCAGCCGAATCACATTACAATAATGCAATTACGGCTTCTATTCTTTATTGGGGTGGAAATGCTGCGGATGCAGCTGCTTATTTAGCTCAAACAGATGTAGCGTATGCGACAGCTGCTGGAGATTGGAAGCAAAAGATTGGTACACAAAAGTGGATCGCGCTTTATAACCGTCCGTATGAGGGTTGGGTAGAGATTCGTCGTTTGGACCAACCGAAAATTGCAACGCCAATTAATGCGAAATCGGGTTTTCCAACGCGGTTGTCTTATCCATCAACAGAGCAAACTTTAAATGGTGCTAGTTATACAGCGGCTGCTTCGGCGATCGGTGGTGATGTGGTCACAACCAAGTTGTTTTGGGATAAGAATTAACATATTTTTTTTAGGGTGTAGAAAGGGCGATCCATTGGATCGCCTTTTTTTTGCAAAATATAATTTTATTTTATGTTTAAGATAGATAATTTTTATGAAAAATTTAAGGAGAATTAGAGTTAAACATCTAGTTTTGGTGTTTGTATTCATTCATTAAACTAAACAACATGAAAAAACTAGTACTCTCTTGGGTATTAATGATGGCTGTCGTAAGCACATTATTCGCTCAAACAAGACAAGTTACCGGTAAAGTCACAGCCTCAGATGATGGTAGTGGTATACCTGGTGTCAGTGTCAGCATCAAAGGTACAACCTCTGGTACAACCACTGCAGCTGATGGTACCTACAAAATTTCAGTAGGAAATGGTGTATCATTAGTGTACTCATCTGTAGGTTACATTAGCCAAACGAAGGCTGTAGGTAATGCATCTTCCCTTAATGTCGTTTTAGAGGTAGATACCAAAATGCTATCTGAAGTAGTTGTGACCGCTGGAGGTGTATTGAAAGACAAAAAATCTTTAGGTTACGCTACTGCAACCATTACAAACGAGCAATTAACGGTAGGTAGAACAACTAACCCCGTAAATGCACTTGCTGCGAAGGTAGCTGGTGTTCGAATTGCTTCGTCAAATGGTATGGTGGGATCATCCACTGCTATTTTTATTCGTGGTTTTACGACGTTTACGGGATCGAACCAACCCTTATTTGTGGTGGATGGTGTACCGATCGATAATGGTGGAGGTTCTAACGCATTGCAAAACGGTGTGTCTAACTCGAATAGAGCGATTGATATCAACCAAGAAGATATTGAGAACATGTCCATTCTGAAAGGTCCAGCAGCAGCTGCACTTTATGGTTCAAGAGCGGCCAATGGAGCGATCTTGATTACCACGAAAAAAGGTAAGACGGGTCAGAAAAATAGCGTAGTTTTTAACTCCTCATATAACATCGTTGAGGTAAATAGATTACCTGATTATCAAAATGAATATGCACAAGGTTCTGTAAGGGGTACCTATAACCCGATTAGTAATCTATCCTGGGGACCTAAAATTGCAGGTCAAACAGTTACGAATGCGTTTGGTAAGCAAGAAAACTTAACGGCTTTTCCAAATAACATTTCGGATATTTTCCAACAAGGCATTAATATGCAGAATAACCTTAGTTTCCAAGGTGGAACGGATAAGTCAGCATTTAGATTCTCATACGGAAATCTTCAAGAAACGGGTATTTTAAGTAGTAATTCCCTCAATAGAAACAACTTTACCTTGAATGCTAATTCACAGGTATCGGAAAAACTATCTGCTAGTGTTTCTGCGCAATACATTACGTCTGTTTCTGAAAGATCACAAATTGGTAACCAACTTTCGAATCCGTTCTTTAGATCATGGTTTATGCCAAGAAACTATGATTTATCAGGAATTCCATTCGAAGATCCAGCTACAGGAAATCAGGTATTTTTTGATAACACAGATAACCCATATTGGACATTGAAAAATAATACGTTCACAGATGAGTTGGATCGTGTAATCGGTAATGTTGCCTTGAAATATTACCTAAAGCCTTGGTTAGCAGTTAATTACAGATTGGGTGTCGACGCTTCAGCGTATGGTACACAAGGCTATGATCAAATAGGCGCGCGCGGTGGTGCTAATACATCTGCCGGAGGTACGGGAGGTATTGCGAATAGCTCACTTACGCAACGCGATATGAACTCTTATTTCCAGATTATTGGTAATAAAAATATTACGGATGATTTGAAGTTGGACTTCAATATTGGTAATGAGATTGTTGAGAGTAGATCTACGTACATGAGTACGACAGGTAAGAACTTAGCCATCAGAGATCTAAAGAACATTTCAAACGCTTCTGTCGTAACAGCTTTCAATCAAGTAGCCACGAGAAGATTAGTAGGTGTTTTTGGTGAGTTTAACTTAGGTTATAAGGGTTTCGCTACCATTAGCTTTACAGGTAGAAATGATTATTCATCTACTTTTGGTGCTGGTCAGAATTCATATTTTTATCCAGCAATTGCGGGTAGTTTCATCGCAACAGAAGCATTCCCTGCATTAAAGTCAACGGCATTGAGTTTCTTGAAATTATCTGGAAATTATGCTAAAGTAGGTAAAGAAGCAGGTACGTATGCAACTAACACATTGTTTGGTTTAGCAGGAGCTAGTGATGGATTTGGTCCAGTGATCAACTTCCCTTATAATAATCTAGGTGGACGTACATTAAGTAATGTTCAGGCTGATCCGAATTTAGGACCCGAGTTTACGACTTCAAGAGAGGTTGGCTTAGAAGCTAAATTTTTCAAAAATAGATTAGGTATTGAAATGAGTTATTTCAATACTTTGTCAACAGACCTAATCTTTGCTGTGCCGGTAGGCCCATCCACTGGATTTACTTCACAGAACAGAAATGCAGGTTCATTAAAGCAGAAAGGTTTTGAATTATTAATTACGGGTACTCCTTTGCAAACAAGTAATGGTTCATGGGATATCTCAGCTAATTTTACCACGTTAGATCCAATTGTTGAGTCTTTGGCTAAAGGAGTTGAGTTTATCCAATTAGGTGGATTTACTACGCCAGGAACGCGTTTATATGCGGGCCAACCGTATGGTTTATTGTTTGGTTCTGTATTTAACAGAGCGTCAGATGGTAAGAAATTAATTGGAGCCAACGGCTTAACTTCCTTGAGTCCTTTACAAGGTGCTATTGGAAATACAAACCCGGATTGGACAGCTGGTATCACAAATAACATTCGTTATAAGAATTTCAACTTCAATTTCTTAATTGATATCCGTAAGGGTGGTGATGTATATTCACGTAACATCGGTGACTTATACCGAAGCGGTACTGCCAAAGAAACGGCTGAGTTTGATAGATTTACATCGAATGGTGATGTAGCTAAGCCTTACATTATTGAAGGTACGTTAGCAAACGGTCAGCCTAATACAACTCCAATTACTGCTCAGGATTACTGGGGCACCATTTACGCTTTTGGTACGGGTGAATCGTATGTATTTGATGGTTCTTGGTTAAGACTACGCGAGGCTTCAGTTTCTTACACGGTGCCTAGTAAAGTTTTAGCTAAAACACCTATCGGTAAGATGGAACTAGGACTTAACGGTAGAAACCTTTGGTTATATGCGCCGAATTTCCCTCATTTCGATCCAGAGACAAATGCGACTGGAGTAACGAATTCACAAGGTTTTGAGGCAAATGGTTTACCTCAGACTAGAAATTTTGGTTTCTTCTTACGAGCTACTTTTTAATCATAAATATTAATAGAATATGAAAATTATCAGATATATATCAATGAGTTTTGTAGCTGCTATCTTTGTGGTTACTAGCTCTTGCGACAGTTATTTGGACGTTAATGTTAGTCCTAACTCGCCAACTTCCGCTCCAATTGCTCAAGTTCTTACTAGCGTAACAGTTAACGTAGGATTTAGAGGTGGTAGCGATATGCATCGTTATACGTCTCTTATTGCGCAGCAATTTGCTGGGCAAGGGGCGGCAGGTACACAATCTCGTGAATACGCTAGATATTTAATTCAGCCTACCGATGTGAACAATTTATATGCATCTTTATTCGCTGTTCAGCTCGCTGATATTGAATATATTATTGCAAATAGTGAACAAAGTCCACACTACAGAGGTGTTGCTCGTATTTTAAAGGCATATGTTTATTCTCAAGCAGTAGACATGTGGGGCGATTTGCCTTATTCGGAAGCATTTAAATCACCAGAGATTAATCAGCCGAAGCTTGATGACGATGAGGTAATTTATACGAAGATTGTAGAATTAATTGATCAAGGTATTGCAGATGTGAAGGCAACTAGCTCTGCTTTAAGTCCTGGGATTAATGAAACAATATTTTTAGGGAATAGAACTAGATGGGAGCGTTTAGCAAACACGTTGAAACTGCGTTTATTTTTACATTACTCAGCTAAGGATGCTGCTTTTGCAAAATCCAAATTGGATGCGCTTGTATCTAGCAATGCAATCTTCTTAAGTTCGAATGCGGACAATTTCCAAATGAACTTTGTAGATGCTGTTTCGTCTCAAAATTCAATTCATCAGTTTGAAATATCGAGACCAGATCAGTTTTTCCCGAACAAAACGATTGTTGACATGATGAATGGCACAACGGATCCAAGAAGACCATTTTACTTCACTGATTTCCCTTTTGGTTCAGGGAAATATAAGGGGGCAACTCCAGTAGATGGTCAATCTTTTGCTTATTCACGTGTTCATACATACCTACGTGGAAACTTGAAATCTGCGATTGCATCTTCTAGTGTTAATGCTTCTGGTTCAATTATTGCTGCGGCTGCTTATAATAATGCGTATACTGGTGCTGCACCTATTCGCTTATTAACATTTGCAGAATATAATTTCATTCGCGCTGAACATGCACTGCGTTATGGTGCAGGGGTAAGCGCTGCAGAAGGTTTCTTTAAAGAGGGAATCAAAGCATCTATGAGTTTGGTGGGCGTAAGTGCTGCAGATCAAAATGCATATCTAACTGCGCATGGAAATCTGAACGCTTCTTCGTTAGAAGGTAATATTGAAAAAATTATTACGGAGAAGTATGTCGCTAATTATGGTGTGGCTGTAGAGCCTTGGAACGACTGGAGACGTACAGGCTACCCTGCCTTAAAACCAGTTGACGCCAGTGTTGCCGCCATGACAGGAGGTATACCTCGCTCACTGTTTTATCCAGATTCGGAAGTTAGTTCGAACACAAACTTCAAACAAAAATCAAACATGTTGGCGAAAGTATTCTGGGATACGAGACCATAATATGTTTTATTTGTAGGCAAAAAGGCTATCCTAATTTAGGATAGCCTTTTTGTATTTTAGATTAATTCCTTTGAATAAACATATGAGTCCGATAGAATAGGCTAAACCTTCGCCTTTCAATTCTTTACGCATCAAAGGATAACAGTTTTGGGAGAATGTAAAGTTGACCTATTTAGGCGTTCAGTTTACTTTCATTTAATTATAACGCACATAAAAACAATTTATATTATTTAATTGTTAACAAAATTGTAGTCAATTAATTTGCCAAATTATTTTTTGTTCATCATTTGTTTAAACTAAAAACATTATAAAAAAACGTTACTAGTCAGTATTTTCTTGTGGCTTACCGCATTAGTCCCCTTGCTAGCACAAGATCGTGCGATCTCAGGAAAAGTAACCACGGAAGATGGTTCTACATTACCTGGTGTGAATATCGCGATTAAAGGGACAACAAAAGGTACAACAACGGATGCCGACGGTGGATTTAAACTATCCGTAGCTCCTTCAGCAGTTCTTGTGGTTAGCTCAGTAGGCTACGCGTCGCAAGAAGTTCGCATTGGAAACCGTTCGGTTGTCAACATTTCACTTCAATCAAACACATCTCAACTTGATGAGGTTATCGTTACGACCTTTGGTACGTCTAAAAAGGCATCATTTACAGGTTCTTCTGCGTCTATTGGGGCAGAAAAATTAGGTGTACGTCCGATTACCAACATTGGTCAAGCCTTAGAAGGTATTGCTGCCGGTGTGACGACTACTTCTACAGGAGGTCAGCCAGGCTCTTCTCCAGCCGTTCGTATTCGTGGTTTTGGTTCGATTTCATCTTCGAATGATCCATTATACGTTGTAGATGGTGTTCCATACTCAGCGAGTATTGCGAATTTAAACAATGATGATATTCAGTCCATTACCGTTTTGAAAGATGCAGCATCGACGGCCCTATATGGTGCGCGTGCAGCGAATGGTGTGGTCATGGTTACAACCAAGAAAGGATTGAACGGTAAAAATTCAATTAACATCAAATATACCAAAGGTTTTAACACACGCGCTTTGCCTGAGTACGACCGTGTAGGTGCTGCTGATTATTACCCATTGATGTGGGAATCTAACCGGAATAACTTAGCTTACCGCGTAGCTAACCCTGTGCCTATCGCAACAGCAAGTTCGACTGCTTCAGCGGGTCTAGGTGCGATAGTAGGAACGGGTTATAACGTATACAATGTACCTTTTGCTCAATTAGTAGGTACAGACGGAAAACTTAATCCATCTGCCGTAATGATCTACAACCCAGATGATTTAAACTGGGAAAAAGCGGTGATGCGTCAAGGTATCCGTGATGAGGTAAATGCGAATTTCTCCGGATCGAATGGTAAGACCGATTACTTCTTATCTGTGTCTTATTTAAATGATAAAGGATATCAAATTAAATCCGATTACGATCGATTTACTGCCCGTTTGAATGTCAACAGCCAAATGAAAGATTGGTTTAAGGTAGGGGCCAACATGAACACGACGGTCACTACATCGAATCAGTCAACGGCCGATGGTGGATCTTCGTTTGTTAACCCATTCTTCTTTACGCGAGGTATGGCGCCTATTTATCCTGTATATGCGTATGATCCCAAAAATCCAGGATCTTTCTTAACGACCGAAGATGGCCGTCGTCGCTATGACTATGGTAACTTAAGTGCGTTAGGTTTATCGAATCGTCCACAATATGGTGGTCGTCACGTAGTTGCCGAAACGGAATTGAACGAAAACTTCTTCCGTAGAAACTTATTAGGTGGTCGTACGTATGCAGAAGTTACGTTCTTAAAAGATTTCAAATTTACGTCTAACGTAGGTGTGGATATTACTAATGCCAATTCAATTGTTTTTGGTAATCCAGAAATCGGTGATGGTGCGCCAGCAGGTCGTGCGTCTAATTCATTTGAAAATATTACGAATTACAACTTATCCCAGTTGTTGACGTACAACCATACGTTCCGAAAGCACAATGTGGATGCCTTAGTAGGTCATGAAAACTACAACTTAGTAAGTAACAGCTTAGATGGTTCTCGTTCGCAGCAAATTTTGGATGGAAATTATGAGTTGATCAACTTTACGACAACAACTAACTTGACATCACAATATGACATGCGTCGTGTAGAAGGTTATTTTTCGCGTTTGAATTACGATTATGATTCGAAATATTTTGTTTCGTTCTCCGCTCGTCGCGATGGATCTTCTAAGTTTTACCAAGATAAGCGTTGGGGTACATTCTACTCAGCATCAGCCGCTTGGCGTTTAGATCAAGAAGATTTTATCAAGCAATTTAGCTTCATTGATAACCTGAAACTAAGAAGTTCTTGGGGTCAAACAGGTAATGATGGTGGTATCAGCAACTACGCTTGGCAGCCATTATATGCCTTAGGTTGGAATAATGCTACTGAGCCAGGTATCTTGCAATCTTCATTAGGTAGCAAATCATTGGAGTGGGAAACAAATACTGCATTTGATGTAGCTGTTGAGTTTGGTTTATTCAAGAACCGTTTATCGGGTACGATTGAATACTTCAACCGTCAGTCGACCAACTTGATTTTTGCTGTTCCTTTGCCACTTTCTGTGGGTATCGGCTCCGAGACGCGTAACATTGGATCGATGTACAACAAAGGTATCGAGCTTCAGTTAGGCTATGATGTCATTCGTACGAAAGATTTCAATTTTCACATTGATTTGAATGCGACTCGTTTAGAGAATCAAATCACCAAAATGCCAAAAGAGAGCAAGGAGATCATCGACGGCACGAAAAAGTTGAAAGAAGGGAGTTCATTGTATGACTATTGGTTACGTGAGTATAAAGGCGTAAACCCAGAAACGGGAGCGGCTGAATATCGTGCGATTTCATATGTAGCTTCTAACTCAAGAATTACGGCATCAGGTGATACCTTAACGAATAACATTGCGAATGCACGTTTCTGGTATAATGGGTCATCTATTCCAGATTTGACAGGATCGGTGAATACGTCAGTAAGCTATAAAGGCTTCTCATTAACGGCATTAATGGTGTACCAACTCGGTGGTAAAATCTACGATGGGGCTTATGCTGGTTTAATGGGTTCAGGATACCACAATGCCAAACACGTGGACATCTTGAAGCGTTGGCAAAATCCAGGTGACATCACCGAAGTGCCTCGAATGGATAATGGACGTACGGCAGATTTTAATGCTGCGTCGGATCGTTGGTTAATTGACGGTAGTTTTATGAATATCCGTACGGTGACATTGGCATATCGGTTACCAAAGTCGGTCTTGACTAAATTCAAAATTGATAATGCTCAGGTATACATGAGTGGTGAAAACTTCTTGATGCTTTCTCGCAGAAGCGGTATGAACGTCCAACAAAATTTTGGAGGAACGACAAGTAACGTGTACAGCCCGGCTAAATCATTAGTATTAGGTCTTTCATTCTCCTTATAATCATTAGAATCATGAAAAATAAAAGTTTATTAATTTTCGCTTTCTTTCTCAGCATGATTTCTTTATCATGTGAGAAAACATATTTGGATACGACGCCTACCGCAAGTATCGACGCAGGTTCTGCTTATGCGACAACAAAAAATGCAGCAGCAGCAATCAACGGTATCTACCGTTCCTTTGTGGTTCGTTATTTGAGCTCACAAGGTCACTCAGGTCATCCAGCCATGATGATTATTTTAGATCACATGGGTGAAGATATGGTTTTAGGTACCACAGCTTCCGGCTGGCACGTAGGTGAGACCCAATGGGTTGCTCATCGCTCTGACGTGAATACGATGGCTCAATTCCCGTATGAATTGTATTACCGCATTATTGGTAATGCCAACATAGGCATTGCGAATATTGATAAAGCCGTAGGCCCAGTCGCTGATCGTAATCGTTTGAAAGGCGAGGCTTTAGCTTTACGTGCATTTGGCTATTTTAATTTAGTTCAATTGTACGGTAAGCGTTATGAGTCTCGTGCGAAACCTAATACGCAATTAGGTGTGCCATTGGTCTTAGAGCCCACGACCGAAGGAAAACCACGTAATACCGTCGAAGAAGTATATGCTCAAATCAATAAAGACCTAGCAGATGCTGCGTTGTTATTGACCGCATCGCGGGCTAACAAATCGCACATCAATTTGAATGTAGTACGCGGATTCCAAGCGCGCGTGGCCTTGGTTCAGCAAGATTGGGCAAATGCTGCGAAATTTGCGGCAGAAGCTCGTGCAGGTTACCAACCAATGAATGCAACGCAATATTTAGATGGCTTCCAAGATATTTCTAATTCCGAGTGGATGTGGGGATTTGATCACCTAGAAGATCAAACGGAATATTTTGGTGGATATCATTCGTACATTTCATGTAACTTTAATTCATCTGTTATTAGAACCTACCCTAAGGTGATTAACAGCTTACTTTATAAGCAAATACCTGCGACAGACGTTAGATCAAAGATGTGGGTTGAGTCACCAACTGCAGCTAATTCAATCGTTCCTCCAGGTGGTGTGCGCCCTAAATTTTTGAATCAGAAATTTAGACTACCTGGAACGCCGTCAACATCCACGATGGGAGATGTGCCTTACATGCGTGCGGCTGAGATGTACTTGATTGAGGCGGAAGCAAAAGCTCGGTTGAATGACGCATCTGGTGCTTCAAAAGCCTTATTTGATTTAATTAAGACACGTGATGCTAGTTATGTACAGTCGACAAAAACAGGTGATGCGTTGGTGGCAGAGATTTTAATCCACCGCCGTATTGAATTATGGGGTGAAGGTCACCGTTTCTTAGACTTGAAGCGCACGAATGCCCCATTGAATCGGAACGGAACAAATGCAATTGCTTCTGTGGTCCTATTATTCGATGCAGCTCCGGGTGATGTACGTTGGGAATTCTTAATCCCACGTCGTGAGATTAATGCAAATCCAGCGATTATACAAAATCCACTTTAATTTTATAATTTTTAAAGGTGGCTGAGATATCAGCCACCTTTTTTTACACGCTACAATGAAAAAAAAATCCCTTTTATTATCACTAGCACTTATTTTAGGTGTTACTAGCCTAAGCCACGCGCAAGATACGGATGCGTACCAATTGCCGCCTAAGGAAATTGCCGACTTGCTTTTAGCGAAGCCAACGCCTTTTGTGCGCATTGATTCCAAAGCAGAATACCTATTATTACTTGGCCGTAATTCATATCCGAGTGTGGAGGAATTAGGCCAACCGGAAATGAAGATCGCGGGATTGCGCTTGAATCCGTTGAATTTTTCGCCAAGCCGACAAAGCCCCATCAGCAGTATTACGTTGCAGACCATCAAATCCGGTGCTCCCATCGTGATTACTGGCTTGCCCAAAAACCTAGCTGCAGGAGCAATCGCCTGGAATCCATCCGAAACCAAAATTGCATTTACCCAATCCGAAGTGAATCGAGTAGATCTATATGTCATCGATATCGCCACCAAAAAAGCGACACGTGTGAACGCTGATCCAGTTAACCAAGTATTAGGCAATGCCTTTACCTGGGTAGACGACCAAATTATTTTGTACAAAGCTACCACACATGATGCGGCTGGTGCACCCAAGCGGCCGATTACGCCGAAGGGGCCAACGATCCAACAAAATATCGGCAAGGCTGCTCCACGTCCTACGTTTCAAGATTTGATCAAGTCACCGTATGATGAGAGTCTGTTTGCGTATTATGCTGAAAGCCAACTGGTCCTTTATAAAAATGGGGTCAATAAGAAAGTAGGTAAGCCTGAGCTAACCAACTCTTTTCAATTATCGCCAGATCGTCAGTATGTGATGACGCGGACCTTAACGAAACCATTCTCGTATGCGGTGCCGGCGTACGGATTTACATCCACTGTTTCGGTGATGAATCTGGAAGGAAAAGTCATCAAGGAATTAGCTAAGCTTCCCTCTGCGGAGAGCGCTCCGGCAGGTAATGACAATGTACAAAATGTCCCAAGGGGATTTGAGTGGCGTGATGATGAGCCAGCTTCGATCGTGTATGCGATGCCGTTGGATAGTGGTTTCATCAAAAAACAAGTGGAATTTCATGATGCTGTTTATAGCCTAGCTGCACCATTTACGCAAGCAGCAAAGGAGTTGTTTAAAACCAAAACGCGTTTTGCCGGGGTGACTTGGGGAGATAAAAATCTCGCATTGGTGTCCGAGGTATTGCGTGGTAAGCAGACTTTTAAAGTGAGTCGCTATACACCACAGACTGGTGCGATGGAGGTTTTGTATGAGCGTAATCTAACAGATGCTTACCGCAATCCAGGAAGTCCTGTTCAGACAAAAAATGCTTTTGGACGTGAGGTGATTCAAGTAACGGATGGTGGAACTAAGATTTTGATGAACAACCCAGTGGGCTCATCAGATCAAGGTGACCTTCCTTTTATCGCCAAATTTGATTTAGCTACGAAGAAAAACGAGATTATTTGGCGCGCAAAGCCAGGTCATTTTGAGCAAGTAGAAGAGGTGATCGACGCAGATAAAGGTATTGTATTGAGCAGAAAGGAATCAAAAACAGATGTCCCAAATTACTTCATCAAAAACCTTTTGAACCCTGCACAGGATAAATCTCTGACGCAATTTGAAAATCCATATCCTAATTTAGTGGGTATCACCAAAGAGAAAATCAAATACAAACGTGCTGACGGGGTAGATTTAACGGGAGATTTGTATTTGCCAAAAGGCTATAACAAAGAAAAGGATGGTCCTTTGCCAGTTTTAATCTGGGCTTATCCGCGAGAATTTAATTCAGCGGCTGATGCGGCACAGATTCGCGGTAGCAAAGACCGTTTTACAACCTTGAGCTGGGCTTCGCCTATTTACTATGCGACACAAGGCTATGCGATCTTGGATAATGCGGAAATGCCGATTGTTTCAACAGACGCTTCTAAGAAGCCAAATGATAATTTTGTGGAGCAGCTGAAGTTGAATGCATCCGCGGCAATCGATCATTTGGTGCAGTTGGGTGTAGGTGATCGCAAGCGCATGGCGGTAGGTGGTCATAGCTATGGCGCCTTTATGACAGCTAATTTATTGGCCCATACGGATTTGTTTAAGGCGGGTATCGCACGTAGTGGTGCGTATAATCGGACATTAACTCCGTTTGGATTCCAAAATGAAGATCGTACGTATTGGCAAGCACCTCAATTATATTTTGAGATGAGTCCATTCAGTTATGCAGATAAAATCAAGGAACCGATTTTATTAGTGCATGGCGAGCAAGACGATAATACGGGTACCTACCCAATCAATAGTGAGCGTTTATATGCCGCTTTAAAAGGAAATGGAGGCACAACCCGCTTTGTTTATTTACCCTACGAAGCGCATAGCTACCGTGGCCGAGAAAATGTCCTACACTTATTGTGGGAACAATTTCAGTGGTTGGAGAAATATCTTAAATAAGCATAAAAGGCGACCGAAGGTCGCCTTTTATGCTTATTTAAGAAGTCCGGAGGGAAAGAGTCCGAAGTCTAAAAGAAATGAGACGAAAGCTTTTGGATTTTAACCTTTCCCTTCGGACTTATTTCCTTCGGACTCCGGACTTATTTTACCATATTTTAATCCGATCCTCCACTTTCTTGTACAATTTATCACCCGGTTTCACACCGAACGCCTGATACCACGCATCCATGTTAACGGGTGCTCCGATGGTTCGGTATTGTGCTGGTGAATGCGGATCTGTTTGAATCAAATTTGCAGCCGTTTCAGGTAATGTTTTGCTTCTCCACACCTGAGCCCACGCTAAGAAGAATCGTTGGTCTGGTGTAAATCCATCAATTTTCGTTTTTGACTTGCCTTGCTTCGTCATCTTGAATGCCTCATAAGCCACGTTCAAACCACCTAAATCACCGATGTTCTCGCCCATCGTAAATTTCCCATTTACATGGAGTGTATCTAATACGGTATAAGCGTCAAATTGCTTGCCTAATTGCTCAGTCTTAACTTTGAATTTGGCGAGGTCATCTTTTGTCCACCAATTGCGTAAGGCTCCATCTTTATCATATTGACTACCTGAATCATCGTAGCCATGTGACATTTCATGGCCAATTACCGCGCCAATTCCACCGTAGTTAATCGCATCATCTGCTTTGGCATCAAAGAAAGGGAATTGTAAAATTCCCGCCGGGAATACGATTTCATTCATCACCGGGCTGTAATACGCATTAACCGTTGGCGGCGTCATGCCCCACTTCGTACGGTCTACCGGTTTTCCGATCTGAGCGATGTTCTCTTGGAAACCCCACGCACCTGCATTGCGCATGTTTTGATAAAAGGCGTTTGGTGAAATTTCTAAACCTTCATATGTTTTCCAAATTTCTGGATAGCCGATTTTGGGTGTAAAGGCGTACAATTTAGCTAAGGCTTTTTGCTTCGTTTCTGCACTCATCCACTCGAGACCATTGATGCGTATTTCGAATGCCTTACGGAGATTCGCAACTAATTCCACCATGCGCTCTTTCGCTTCTGGTTTGAAATATTTGGCTACATATAATTGGCCTAATAGTTCACCAATTACGCCATCGGTCAGGGATGACATGCGTTGCCAACGGGGCGTTTGGGCTTTTTGGCCACTCACGACTTGATTGAATGTAAAGCTTGCCTTCACAAAAGGAGAACTTAAATAGCTAGAAGAACCCTTCAATAGATTCCAAGTCAAATACGTTTTCCAAGTCTCAATCGGTGTTTCGATCAACATTTTATTGACAGACTCAAAGAATTTAGGCGCAGAAACCAATACCGAATCAGGTGCCTTTGTACCAAGATCTTGGAATGTCAATGCCCAATTAAATGCCGGTGTTTTCTGATTAAAATCCGCAAAGATAATTTTGTTGTATGTCTTATATGGATCGCGCATTTCCAAACGCGACATTTGCGCTTCCGCTAATCTTTTCTCCAATTGGAAAATAGACTCAGCATTCGCTTTCGCTTGTGCAGGAGATGTTCCAATCAGTTCAAATAGCGTCGATACGTAGGTTTTAAATCCTTCTTGAATCTTTAAGCTACGTGCGTCCGATTTTAAGTACAAATCGCGATCAGGTAAAGATGTTCCGCCTTGGCCCAACTGTGGAACCATTTTGTCCACTTGCTTGCGGTCTTGACCTACGTAGAAACTGAATAGGGGAGAACCAGCACCAGTCTTGCGCATGCGGGCAATTTCCGTGATGATCTGAGACTTGAATTGGATCGCGTTGATTTGGTTTATATCTGCTTGAATAGGTGAATAACCTAGTTTTTCAATCGTCAAACTGTCCATCGCTGCTGCATAGAAATCAGCCACGCGGCGTTCAACAGAACCTGCGGCTGCTTTAGAGCCCTGCGTTCCCTCAAGGATGGATTTTACGGCATTGATGTTAAAATCACGAAGTTGGTTGAAGCTACCCCAGCGTGTTTCTTTGGCTGGAATGACATTGTTTTTCAACCAAGCACCATTTGAATATTCCACGAAATCATCTCCAGGTTTTACGGAAAGATTCATGTTTGCGCGGTCAATGAATTTGGCCGGAGTTTGTGCGTTCAGGGTACCTATACTTAAGGTTAACGCCAAACTTAGTACTGCGTATTTTTTTTTCATAAGATTTTAATGATGAAGAATTATCAACTAATTTACGAACCTAAATGTTTTCCATGAAAAATATTCTCCTAATTATTCTATTTGCCTGCGGATTTAATTCCTTTGGGCAAAAACCAGCGATGTCACATGAACGCATGTGGATGCTAAAAAAAATCGGTGCACCCGCACTCAGCCCTTCCGGCAAATGGGTGGTTTTCAGTCGGACCGAAACGTCGTACAATACGGAAGAACAAAGTACAGATTTGTGGCTTGCGGCTGCCGATGGGTCTACGGAACCTCGAAAAATAACGAATACCAAAGGCGGTGAAGAAGGCTATTTCTGGCACCCAACTGCCAATCAAATCTTTTTTTCTGCGAAACGTGAAGGCGATGAAGTCGCTCAATTATACCGCTTAAATCTTGATTTTGGGGGTGAAGCGCAGCGTTTGACGAATTTATCGACAGGTGTTTCGGGAGCTAAAATTAGTTCGGATGGCCGATTGATTGCATTTACGTCGCGCGTATATCCAACAGCGTTCACGGATTCCCTTAGCAAGAAAATGGCGGAGGAAAAGAAGAAAATCAAAACCAAAGCACGGGTCTATACCTCCTTCCCGATTCGCTATTGGGATTCTTGGCTCGATGAAAAACAAACACACATTTTCGTGATGGATGTTACCACGGAAAAGCCAACGCCAAAAAACATCTTTTCTCAAGTAAGCTTAGTGGAATCCAAAGGTTTTCAATTGGGGGCGTTTGACATTTCTCCAGACGGATCGACGATTGTTTTTTCAGCGACTACAGAATATAATAGGACTGCTTACCAGTCGGCAACGTCACATCTTTATGCCATTTCCATTACCGGTGGCGAGGCGAAATTGATCAGTGACGAAATCACCGATTATGGCCAAGTTCAATTTTCGGAAGACGGTAAATACCTCATGTCGACTGGTCATGTGAATGGCAACAAAATTTATTATTTGGAACACTTATACCGTTTTGCGTGGCCGAGTATGAGCGGTCGGACCGAATTAGCCGTGGGCTTAGACCGCCCGATCAACGACATGCAAATCTCGGGTGAATCGATTTACGCGAGTATCGAAGATCAAGGTGTGGATCGAGCGATTCAGATTTCGATTGAGTCTGGTGAAGTGAAACCGCTGTTTGGCGGAGAGTCTGGATCTGTGACTGGATTGTCGGTATCGAATGGCGTTGTGGCTTATACGTACCAACATATCGCTGCTCCGGCCGAAGTATTTACCTATGTAGGTGGAAAACGCATCGGAATTTCCAAAGCTAATGATGCGGTTTTGGGCTCATTGGATTTGCCTAAACCAGAGGTTTTTTGGACTAAATCATCACGTGGAAAAATGATTCGCAGTGTGATTATGCGTCCGGCTGGATTCGATGCTTCAAAAAAATATCCACTGTTTGTATTGATGCACGGTGGACCGGCAAGTTCATTTAAGGATGTTTTTGGTTCCCGTTGGAACCCTTATGTATTAGGTTCTTCTGATTATGTCTTGGTCATGACCGACTATACAGGTTCGGTGGGCTATGGCGAGAAATTCGCGCAAGGCATTCAGTTTGATCCATTCAAAGGACCCGGAAATGAAATTTTGGAAGCTGCGGCAGATGCCATTAAGCGCTATCCGTTTATTGATGCATCGCGTCAAGCGGCAGGAGGAGCATCGTATGGAGGCCATTTGGCCAACTGGATGCAGGCGACTACCTCGCATTTCAAATGTTTGGTTTCTCACGCAGGATTAGTAAACTCGGAGGCTCAATGGGGCACGTCGGATGTAATTTGGGGTCGTGAATTAATGAATGGCGGTGCATCTTGGGTACCTACCAAAACCTGGAAGGAACAAAACCCGATGCGATTTGCGGCTAATTTCAAAACACCGATGTTGTTGACCGTAGGGGAGAACGACTTCCGCGTACCGATCAACAATACGCTCGAAAACTGGAGCATCCACCAGCGCTTACAGATTCCAAGTAAATTGATTGTTTTCCCCGGCGAGAATCATTGGATCCTAAGTCCAGATAATTCGAAATTTCATTATCAGGAGGTGAGGAACTGGTTGGGGGGGTATTTGAAGTAAAATAGTCCGGAGGGAAAGAGTCCGAAGTAAAAGAGTCCGAAGTCGGTAGGGAATGAGTCAAAAGCTAATAGCTTGAACAATCTCCTTTAGACTTCGGACTTATTACTTTTCTCCTCCGGACTATTTTCCTCCCCTCCGGACTCTTTATCTATATTACTGACCACTGATTACTGTCCACTTACAGCACCACCATCTTCCCCGTCCTAACAGACTCGTCGCACGCGAATGCGATTCGCAAACTGTTGACTGCGTCTTCTACGTGATCTGTTAAATCCACATCTGCCTGAATGGCGTGTAGAAAATAAGCTTGTTCGCGGTCGCATAAACCTTGGTGATCGGGTTCGTCGGTTAGATTAATCCACTCATCTGCGCGAGTGAATTCATTTTCAGCATTGATATCAGCATGGTGCACACGCAATGATTCGGTTTTGGTATGGGATTCTACGGAGTCAGATTTCCCTTCGCCACTTGCGTTTTGGGCGACAATGGAAACAGATCCTTTTGGGCCAAAAACATCTTTGACAAAATAAGCTGTCTGGGAAATCATCGGACCCCAGCCTGCTTCGTACCAGCCTACGGAACCATCTTCAAAATGAATTTGGAGTTGGCCATAATTGTAATTTCCAGCCGGAATATCTTCTGTCATGCGCGCCCCAATCGCCGAAACGCGTACAGGTTTCGAACGCGTCATTTGGCACATGACATCGATGTAATGCACACCGCAATCTACGATCGGACTTAAGCTCGCCATCAAATTACGGTGCACATCCCACATGTAACCGTGGGATTGTTGGTTCAAATTCATCCGCATCACGAGCGGTTTTCCCATTTCTTTGGCAATTTCGATGAACTTAATCCACGAAGGATGATGACGTAAAATATAGCCTACAACGAGTTTTTTGCCTGTTTTTTGAGCCACAGCTGCCACGCGAATCGCGCCGGCTAAACTATCAGCAATAGGTTTTTCGATAAACACATGACAACCAGCTTCCATGGCCGCAATCGCATACGCTTCGTGCGTGTCTGGGTAGGTGGAGATGCATACGGCATCGGGTTTGGTTTCAGCTAGGGCCGATAGATATTCGTCGAATAATGGGTAGGAGCCGCCTAATTTTTGATTCAATGTCTCCTTGCTTTTGCCGGGAGAAACGAGGCCGCAAATTTCGAAAGCGGCTGCGTTATGATAGGCTGTTGCGTGGGAGGCACCCATGTTACCACATCCCACCACTAATACGCGTAATTTTTGCATAGGTTCAGATTTGAAAAGCCCAAGTTACTAAGAATGATTATAAAATTCGATTCCCTGTCTTTATAAAATATGCGCAAGATTGGAATCATATTCGTGTTTGTTTGTCAGGGTTTAGTAGCCCAAAATACGAAAGGACTGACCGGAATTCCAGATACCAGTTTTGCCAATTATTCTGCGTGGCAATCCGCGCTCAAAACAGATCCAACCTTGCGTTTAGCGGAGTATACGGCCGCTGAAATTAAAGGCACACGAACCTTAGTTTACAAAGAAATCGGCCAGCGGAAATTAGTCTTGGACGTATATGAGCCAAAAGATAAGCGCTTCCGCAAGACACTTTTGTTTTTCCACGGGGGTGGTTGGCGAACGGGCCATCGGTCCCAACATGTCGCGCTGGCGCAGGCTTTGGCAAAAAAAGGATATCGCGTTTTTCTGGCGGAGTATCGCTTGTCGACCGAAGCGGTTTATCCAGCTGCAATGGAAGATGCGCAGTCGGCGTTGATTTATTTGCACCAACAAGCCCACAGGCTACATATCGATTCGAAGCAAATTTATGTGTCAGGTTATTCAGCTGGTGGCCAAATGGCGGCGTTGCTGGGTTCCGTTCAGGATGAGAATTTATTTGGCCCGGGTCAAAAAATTAAAGGGGTGATTGACCTCGATGGGATATTGGCCTTCATTCATCCGGAATCGGGGGAAGGCGATGACCGCGTGCGGATGTCGGCAGCCACGTCTTATTTTGGCTATTCGAAAACGGAGAATCCAGCCATTTGGAATCAGGGATCGGCCTTGCATCATGTGTCCAAACAAGATCCGCCGGTGTTATTTATCAATTCAGGTGTTGCACGTATGCATGCGGGAAGGGAAGATTTTCGGGCTCAGATGGGCCAATTTGGCCTGTTTACGGATGTGTATACCCATGAGAATTCACCGCATACGTTTCTGTTGTTTACCCGTTGGTTCGATAAAACGGTCCAACTAATCGATCAATTCATGCAATAAATTAGCACGTTTGTAGAGACGCGAGACCTCGCGTCTAGTTTGTGAGACGGTTGGTATTGCGTTGCTACAGGAAGAAGTGCGCATATTTATTAAAAATTGATAACAATTTGTAATGATGAATCTAAAAAATATTCTAGTTTTGGTTTGTAAAGTTCAATTTTTTTGGAAAAAATCAAATCTTTCGGGAATAAAATCAGTGATTCCGTTCTTTGGAACCAGTTAAAAGCAGGTGATGAAGAGTCGTTTTCCATGCTATTTGAACGGTATTATGGTTCATTAGTTAATTATGGTAAAACCTTAATGCCCTCGGAAGATATTGTAAAAGACTGTGTCCAGGATGTTTTTGTGGATATATGGAAATATTCTGAAAAACTTAATGCAGCTATTGTTGTCAAAGCTTATTTGTTTTCATGTGTTCGTAACCGAATTGCTAGATTTAGGGAACGTGATCATATTTTCTCACATGTAAAAGATGTAGACTCGTTTGATTTTATGTTTGATTTTTCAGTCGAGGAGCGTCTAATTGCTGATGAATCGATGGCCAGTAAGGTCGAATATTTAAACCAGTGTATAAATAATTTGCCAGATAGGCAAAAAGAAGCCTTATATCTTCGGTACCATCAAGGGCTTACAGTTGAACAGGTTGCAGAAGTTCTTGATATGAACTATCAGTCGACTAAAAACTTGCTTCACAGAGCTATTTCGCGTCTTAGAAGTGATTTTCCTATATCATTAGTAGCTCTTTTGCTTGCCAATCCTACAAATTTTTAAGTTTTTTATAAAAAAAACACAATTAACTGAGTACCAAAACTACTTCGTGTCCTCTCTGTATCTGAAAAGCTATACTATTAGATGCAAGACAGGAATTTTTACAAGTCGGTTCTCGACTTCATTACGGATGAATCATTTCAGCGATGGGTTAGGGAAAAGGAGGATTTGTCTAATTGGGAAGAGTGGACACTTGAAAATACAGAAAGGGCGAAACTTGTAGCGGAAGCGCGGCAGTGGATTCTTGCCATGCGGGTCGAGGAGGATTCAGTTTCGAATCAAGAAACGCAAGAAGCATTGTTTCTTACCTGGAGCAAAATAAGGAAGTCAAATTCTTCATCTAGGATTACCCGTCTTTTTCAGGCCAACTTCTTCCGGGCGGCTGCAGCTGTTTTAGTGATTGGATTAGTCACTGCGGGTATTTACACGAAGTTATCAATCAGTGAAACGAATTCAAACGCACTAAATCAATACGTAGTTCAGGGGGATTCGAATGGATTAATTGAGCAGATAAATAATACCGACAAACCACAGTTGATTACCCTTTCGGATGCCAGTTCAATTTTACTTCAGCCTAAAAGTAAGTTAAGCTATCCCAAGAACTTTAAGGGGAACATTCGTAAAGTGTATCTTTCAGGGGAGGCATTTTTTGAAATTAGCAAAGATCCAAACAAGCCATTTATGGTTTATGCTAATGAAACGGTGACCAAAGTATATGGCACAAGTTTTCGAATTGTTGCTTATTCCAATCAACCAAATGTGGAGGTTTTGGTCCGAACGGGTAAGGTTAAGGTGAGTGGAGTACAGAAATCATTAGCAAATGCATCCAACGAAGTAATCCTTTACCCGAATCAAGCGACTAGGTTTGAAAGAAAAAATCAGGTTTTCGAAAAGATCCTAGATCTGACGCGTGATGAGTCCTTGTTGCAAAGTGCAAAATCGATTGAACGATTGAATTTTGAATTCCGAGATATTCCTGTTTCTCAAATTTTTGCAACAATTGAACAAGCCTATTTAGTTTCCATCGATTTTCCGATGGAGAAATTGAAGGAGTGTTATTTAACTACCTCGTTAATTGATGAACCATTACCTGAAAAGCTCAAGATCATTTGTGCGAGTTTGGGTAATAATACGCGGTATGAGATGAATGGAAATCAAATAAAAATTATTTCAAATGGATGTAAATAATCAAGTATATGGCCTATGATTAAAAAATGACCAACTAAAAAAAGCGCCGAAATGCTGTAACATTTCAGACGCTCTTACATCTCAAAAACCCCTGTAAAGGATTGCGAGCTAAGTCAACACCAGTCAAAGAGTATTAACCTTATTTTTCAAAATTATGAAAATAAATCTTATTAATCGGCGGTTATTCCGTTACATCGTGAAAGTTTCAATAACACAAATAGCCATTTACCTCATTTTTTCGAGTATAACCATGGCAATGCCAGCAAAGGCGCAAGAATTACTAGACACAAAAGTAAATCTGTCTCTTAGCAATGTCAGCTTGGAAAATTCAATTAGGGAAATAGAAAAAACCTCTCAGGTTAAGTTTTCGTATAATTCTCGGGCCTTAAAGCTTACTCAAAAAGTAAATATAAGTGCTCATAATGAGTCGCTTTCGAGCGTTTTGAGTAGACTTCTAACTCCACTTGATATTTCATATGTTCAGGTGAGTAATCGAATAGTCTTACGAAAAGACGATAAAAAAGCAATCTCTCAATCGGAGGGATCCTCAATACTCGATAATCAACTAATTGATGAACTGAATATTAGAGGTACGGTAGCAGATGCTAAAGGCGAAAAACTTCCGGGAGTAAATGTTTCTGTTAAGGGTTCAACGCGCGGAACGTCAACGAATTCAAATGGAGAATTTACAATTGCCGTACCTGACAATAAATCAGTTTTAGTGTTCAGTTTTGTTGGTTATAAGTCTCAGGAAGTAGTTGTTGGCAATAATTCTATTTTGAATTTAGTTCTGATTGAAGATAATAAGGCTTTAGAAGAGGTGGTAGTTGTAGGATATGGTGTTCAAAAAAAGAAGGATTTAACAGGTGCTATATCATCAGTTAATGGTGATATGTTTAAGGAGAGGAAAGAAACTCAAGTTTCACAAGCATTACAGGGTTCGATGTCGGGTGTATTAGTTACTCGAAATGGGGCCAATGGATCCATGGGTGGAGCGAATAT
>NZ_CBAUBA010000036.1:0-27658 GCF_964796385.1 Aquirufa sp.
ATTTCTACCAACACGTCAAAGAACTCTTTTAACTTTAAGCTTAATCACCAAGTCGAAACTCAAGCAATCAAACCCTAAGTCAATGCGCCAGAATCGTTTTCCTAGCAATTGGGAGTGCAAAGATGTAGGAATAATTTATAAATACCAACACCCCAATCGAAATTAATTGTACCCTAAACCCTAATCACCTGAAAGTCAACGGAGATCAATAACAAAAAACCTTGCAAAATTCAAATCTGCAAGGTTTCCCAATGAAATATATAATCGCTTAGCCCAAAAATGGATACCTGAAATCAACCGGCGACACAAATACCTCCTTCACCGTTCGCGGCGAAACCCAGCGCAACAAATTCAAATACGATCCCGCCTTATCATTCGTCCCCGAAGCACGCGCACCACCAAATGGCTGTTGGCCAACCACCGCCCCCGTACATTTATCATTTACATATAAATTACCAGCCGAATTTACTAATGATGCCTTAGCCTCCTCCAATGCGTACGAATCCTGTGCAAAAATAGCACCCGTCAACGCATAAGCAGATGTCTCATCAACCAATGTCAACGTTTGCTTCCAATCCGCATCCGGATACACATAAATCGTCAACACAGGTCCAAAAATTTCCTCAACCATCGTTCTCGATTTCGGATTCTTCGTCAACAGGACCGTTGGCTCCACAAAATATCCCTTCGAATCATCGCAATTTCCTCCCGCCACAACCGTCACATCCGTATCCTTCTTGGCATCCGAAATAAATCCCGAAATCTTACCAAACGCCTTCGCATCAATCACCGCATTAACAAAATTTCCAAAATCCTCTGTACCACCCATTCGAATAGCCGCTAAGTCTTCCTTTAAATAAGCCTCCACCTTTGGCCACAAAGAAGCTGGAACATACGCACGAGATGCAGCCGAACATTTTTGCCCCTGATATTCAAAAGCTCCCCGAATTAATCCCACCGCTAATGCTTTCGCATCTGCCGACGAGTGAGCTACCACAAAATCCTTACCACCAGTCTCCCCCACAATCCGAGGATAAGATTTATAATTTGAAATATTATTACCTATATTTTTCCAAATCGTTTGGAATACAGCCGTCGATCCCGTAAAGTGAACGCCCGCAAAATCGCGATGCGAAAAGACAACATCTCCGGCCTCGGGACCATCCGCAAATACCAAATTGATCACACCCACCGGCAAACCCGCCTCCTCCAAAATATCCATTAATAAGCCCGCCGAATACACCTGCGTGGGCGACGGCTTCCAAACCACCGTATTGCCCATCAATGCGGGTGCCGCTGGCAAATTGCCCGCAATAGCCGTAAAATTGAAAGGCGTCAACGCATACACAAAACCTTCCAAAGCCCGATATTCCACCCGATTCCAAACACCCGGCGATGAAACCGGTTGGTCTGCATAAATCTGTGAAGCAAAATGAACATTAAAACGTAAAAAATCTACCCATTCACACGCTGCGTCAATCTCCGCCTGAAAAGCGTTTTTGGATTGCCCCAACATCGTCCGCGCATTTAATTGCATCCGATATTTCGTTGCCGACAATTCCGCAGCCTTTAAAAAAATTGCTGCCCGGCGCTCCCAAGGGGTACTCGACCATGCTTTATGTGCAGATAAGGCTGAATCGATCGCCGAAGCAACCTCCGATTTACCACCTTCATAATAATATCCTAACACGTGTTGGTGATCATGCGGACATGTCATCGGCATTTTTTTTGCGCCTTTCACCGATTTGCCTCCGATACGCATCGAAATCTCCACTTGCTGACCACGTAAATCTGCGATCGTTTGTTGCAATTTTGTCCGCTCTGCAGACCCCGAGGCATAACCTAAAATGGGTTCATTAATCGGTGTAGGTACTTTAAAAAAGCCTGTTGACATATATAGTATGAATTGAAGTGTTTATCGGCGCAAATTTAACGATTTTTTATGGGTCAAAAGCAAGGTAAGGACGTAAGCGCTCCCAGACACGCATGTCTAACAACTTAATTTGGCTTAATTCATCAAAATCCCGAACCACCCCGTGCTGTTTTCTATAGTTCAAAAACAGCTTGACTTGTGCATAAGGTAAGTACGGATGTCGAAATTCCTGCCAAAGCAAGCGATTCACCTGTAATTTCCGAAAGACTCCCGCGCCCAAATGAAACCGCTTCCGATTGCGCTCTACCCAGACTGTATCCATTCCGTACACTTCATTTAATTGGCTTACCTGATAAAAACCACCCAACTGCGCTTTAAATTTCAAAATACGTTTGGCGAATCCAGGGCCAATACCAGGTAAGGCTACCCAAGCCAACGAGTCTGCCCCATTCATATCAATCTTCCAATCATCCTGCTTTCGAGGTGCCCAAGTTGCTTTGAAATAATAAGGCTTTGGATATTTTTTTGCCAAACGGCTTTTTTGAGCAACCTCCATACGGCTGTACTTCACCTCTAATTGAATCGGGTCCAAAAAAGCAATAACTTTTTGGCGAGCGCGAAAACGCACAATCGCATCAAGCCCCATCCCAAAAACGATTAACGCAACCAATACCATCGCACCCCTCAATTCATTGCGTGTCATTCCAAGGGTAAAGCGGAAGTAGTATTTTAGGCGAGCGAGCATGTGGGCAGTAGTCAGTGGTTAGTAGTCAGTGGTCAGTGGTCAGTAGTCAGTGGTCAGTAGTCAGTGGTCAGTGGGCAGTGGGCAGTCCGAAGGGAAAGAGTCCGGAGGTAAATTCAGTTGCTAAACGAGTGGTGCATAAAATCATTGTATCAGTTTACTTATAAAGAGGGGAGAGATAAGAGATAAGAAGTAAAAGATACGGACTGACTACTGTCTACTAACCACTCCGGACTCTTTCCCTTCGGACTGACTACTGACTAAAAAAATCCTCCTCCCCTATTTGTACTTTAAAAAACTTTCCCTACTTTTGCAGGCTATTTTAGGATTAAAGCCTACGGGCGAATCCGAAAAATGTTTTTCTGAAACACAAATCTCTTATCGTAGGGGAGGCGCAAAGGGGAAATCATTTTATCATCTACGAGGCATTCAGCTTTTAATTTTCGTCGAAAACGGCGAGAAATTGTGCCTAAGGGCCATTTTTCATTTTAATTTAAAACGTATAAAGCCTTGAGTAACATCACTGCCACAGGAAGACACAGCTTTGCGAAAACGCAGTCTGTGATCAATTATCCAGATTTTCTGGATATCCAAGTCCAATCCTTCCAGGATTTTTTCCAGCTAGAGACAGCTGCGGAAAACCGTACGGACGAAGGTTTATTTAAAGTATTTGCTGAAAATTTTCCAATCGCGGATTCGCGGGAAAATTTCGTTTTGTCGTTTGTCGACTACTCAGTAGATCCACCGAAATATTCGGTAGATGAGTGTATCGATCGCGGTTTGACGTATTCAGTACCTTTAAAAGCGAAATTGCGTTTGATCTGTAATGACACAGACAACGAGGATTTCCAAACCATCGAACAAGAGGTTTTCTTAGGAAACATTCCTTACATGACCGAGCGTGGATCATTCGTGATCAACGGTGCGGAGCGTGTAATCGTTTCTCAGCTACACCGTTCACCTGGTGTTTTCTTCGCGCAATCGAAGCACACAAACGGAACGAAATTGTATTCTGCACGTATCATTCCATTCAAGGGATCTTGGATTGAATTTGCTACCGACGTTAACAATGTGATGTATGCGTACATCGACCGTAAGAAAAAGTTTCCAGTTACTGTATTGCTTCGTGCAATCGGTTACGGAAATGACAAGGATATCTTGGATTTATTTGGCTTAGCTGAAGAAATCAAAGTAGACAAAAAAGCTGTGAAAGGCATCGTTGGTCGTCGTTTGGCGGCACGTGTTTTGAAAACATGGCAAGAAGACTTCGTAGATGAAGATACAGGTGAGGTAGTTTCTATCGACCGTAACGAGATCTTAATCGAGCGTGATACCGTTATCACAGAAAACGAAGTTGAGACAATCTTAGAATCAGGTTCGGCCACAGTGATCTTGCACAAAGATGACGTGAACGTTTCTGACTTCAATATCATTTACAATACCTTGCAAAAAGATACATCGAACTCAGAGAAAGAGGCCGTTGAAGTTATCTACAAGCAATTACGTAATACAGACGCACCAGATGAGCAAACTGCTCGTGATATCATCCAAAACTTGTTCTTCTCGGACAAGCGTTACGATTTGGGTGAAGTAGGTCGTTACCGTATCAATAAAAAATTAGGTCATGATATCCCAATGGATGTCAAAGTATTGACTAAAGAAGATATCATTTCTATCGTGAAGTACTTGATCGGTTTGATCAACTCACGTGCGGTAGTTGATGATATTGACCACTTATCTAACCGTCGTGTTCGTACCGTAGGTGAGCAATTATATGCTCAGTTCGGTGTAGGTCTTGCACGTATGGCGCGTACGATCAAAGAACGTATGAATGTTCGTGACAACGAAGATTTCAAACCGGTTGACTTGATCAATGCCCGTACCTTATCGTCGGTGATTAATTCATTCTTTGGAACGAACCAATTATCTCAATTCATGGATCAAACGAATCCATTGGCTGAGATAACGCACAAGCGTCGTATGTCGGCACTAGGGCCAGGTGGTCTTTCACGTGAAAGAGCTGGTTTCGAGGTTCGTGACGTTCACTATACGCACTACGGTCGTTTGTGTACGATTGAAACTCCAGAGGGACCAAACATTGGTTTGATTTCATCTCTTTGTGTTCACGCGAAAGTGAACTCGATGGGATTCATTGAAACACCTTATCGTTTGATTGATGGAGGTAAAGTAGATACGTCAAGCAATGTTCAATATTTGACAGCTGAAGAAGAAGATGGTAAAAATATCGTTCAGGCGAATGCAACCATCGATATTAAAACAGGTAAATTCTTAACGGATCGCGTTAAGGCTCGTTTTGAAGGTGACTTCCCATTGGTTAACCCAGCGGATGCACAATATATGGACGTAGCCCCTAACCAAATTGTTTCGGTTGCAGCTTCATTGATTCCTTTCTTGGAGCATGATGATGCGAACCGTGCGTTGATGGGATCCAACATGCAACGTCAAGCGGTACCGCTTTTACGTCCAGAAGCTCCTATCGTAGGAACTGGTCTTGAGCACCGTGTAGCGATTGATTCGCGTACGTTGGTTGTTGCTGAAGGTGACGGGGTGATTGAATATGTAGACGCATTGAAAATTGTTGTCAACTACGATCAAACTGAATCAGAGGCGTTAATTAGCTTCGACGGATCAATGAAGACATATGAATTAATCAAATTCCGTAGAACGAACCAGGATACAACGATCAACTTAAAGCCGATTGTTTTCAAAGGGGAGAAAATAAAGAAGGGTCAAGCGCTTTGTCAAGGTTATGCAACTGAGGCGGGAGAATTAGCGTTGGGTCGTAACATGAAAGTGGCGTTCATGCCATGGCAAGGTTACAACTTTGAGGATGCGATCGTAATCTCAGAAAAAGTTGTTCGTGACGACATCTTTACGTCAATCCACATTGAAGAATTCGAATTAGAAGTTCGTGATACAAAACGTGGTGAAGAGGAATTGACATCTGAAATTCCAAACGTTTCCGAAGAAACAGTTCGTAACCTAGACGAGAACGGTGTTGTTCGCGTAGGTGCTGAAGTGAAAGAAGGAGATATCTTGATTGGCAAGATTACACCTAAAGGTGAGTCGGATCCAACGCCAGAAGAAAAATTATTACGTGCCATCTTTGGTGACAAAGCGGGTGATGTAAAAGATGCTTCGAAGAAAGCGCCACCATCATTAAAAGGTGTGGTTATCGATACGAAATTGTTCGCACGTCCTAAGAAGGATAAGGAAGAGCGTGACAAATCGAAAGCAGAATTGAAGAAGTTAATGAAGGAATACAGTAAGGACCTTTTGGAGATTCGTCGCCAAATGATCGAGAAGACTGTAGCCATATTAGCGGGTAAAACTTGCGCGGGCATCAAGCACAAATTCGGCACAGTAATCGTGGAGAAGGGTGTTAAATTCTCAGCGAAGAATATCGAAGAATTATTATTCCCAGATAAAAACATGTATCGTGATGAGTCTACGTATGCGGTTCAAGAAGAAGCCAACTTGCTTTCTGACTTGATCGTAGAAGAGGCAACTTCAGATGCAACATTGAACAAATTGTTCATGAACTTAATTAAGAACTTCAACGTGAAGCGTAACGAAATCGCTGGTCGATTTAAGCGTGAGCGTTTCGTTCTTGAAGTAGGTGATGAATTACCTGCGGGAATCGTGAAGTTGGCGAAAGTCTACATCGCGAAGAAACGTAAGTTGAAAGTAGGAGATAAGATGGCAGGTCGTCACGGTAACAAGGGTGTTGTAGCTCGTATCGTACGTGAGGAAGATATGCCATTCTTAGAAGATGGAACACCGGTAGATATCGTATTGAATCCACTTGGAGTACCATCTCGTATGAACTTAGGTCAAATCTACGAGACTGTATTAGGTTGGGCTGGACAAAAATTAGGTAAGCGTTATGCAACACCTATTTTCGACGGTGGAACTGAGGCGGAAGTAGCAGCTGAATTAACGTTAGCTGGATTACCTGACTGGGGTCGTACTTACTTATATAATGGTTTAACGGGAGATATGTTTGATCAACCGGTAACTGTGGGTATCATTTACATGTTGAAACTTGGTCACTTGGTAGATGATAAAATGCACGCACGTTCAATTGGACCATATTCATTGATTACACAACAACCATTGGGTGGTAAAGCTCAGTTTGGTGGTCAGCGTTTCGGTGAGATGGAGGTTTGGGCACTTGAGGCCTTTGGAGCAGCGAATATCTTGCAAGAGATCTTAACTGTGAAGTCGGATGACGTGATCGGCCGTGCCAAAGCGTACGAAGCAATTGTGAAAGGCGAGAATATGCCTAAGCCAAACATTCCAGAATCATTCAACGTATTGATTCACGAATTGAGAGGCTTAGCTCTTGAAATCACACTTGAGTAATCATTTATCTGGCCGCTAACCCCGGCCCTTAAAAAGAAATCATTTTCCAATTAAATACATCGAAAATGTCATTTAAAAAGACGAGAAAACTGAACAGCGATTTCCAAAAAGTGACCATCTCATTGGCATCACCGGAGTCGATTCTTGAAAGTTCAAACGGTGAGGTAACTCAACCGGAGACTATTAATTACCGTACCTACAAACCTGAAATGGGTGGTTTGTTCTGCGAACGCATTTTCGGTCCAACTAAGGACTGGGAGTGTCATTGCGGAAAATATAAGCGTATTCGTTACAAAGGCATTATCTGCGACCGTTGCGGTGTGGAGGTGACTGAGAAAAAAGTACGTCGTGAGCGTATGGGCCACATCGAATTAGTGGTTCCGGTAGCACACATCTGGTACTTCCGTAGCTTACCGAACAAAATCGGTTACATGCTTGGATTATCTACTAAGAAATTAGATCAAATAATCTACTACGAGCGGTATTGCGTCGTTCAAGCAGGTATGTACGCGGAAGAAGGAAAGATTGGTAGCCAATACCTTGATTTCTTAACGGAAGACGAGTACTTAGATATCCTAGATAAATTACCACGCGAGAACCAACACCTTCCTGATGAAGATCCACAGAAATTCATCGCGAAAATGGGTGCTGACGCGTTAAATATGTTATTAACGCGCATCGACTTGAACAGCTTATCAGCTGAACTTCGTCATGCAGCGGATACGGAATCTTCTCAACAACGTAAAGCTGAGGCTTTAAAGCGTTTGAAAGTAGTGGAAGCATTCCGTGAGTCAATCGGCCGTATCGATAACCGTCCTGAGTGGATGATCATCAAAATGGTTCCTGTAATTCCACCAGAATTACGTCCATTGGTGCCATTAGATGGAGGTCGTTTTGCTACATCTGATTTGAACGATTTATACCGTCGTGTGATTATCCGGAACAACCGTTTGAAGCGTTTGATCGAAATCAAAGCGCCAGAGGTAATCTTACGTAACGAAAAACGTATGTTGCAAGAGGCTGTTGACAGTTTGTTCGACAACTCACGTAAAGTAAATGCGGTTCGTTCAGAAGGTAACCGTGCCTTGAAATCTCTTTCAGATATGTTGAAAGGTAAGCAAGGTCGTTTCCGTCAAAACTTATTAGGTAAGCGTGTCGATTATTCAGGTCGTTCGGTTATCGTCGTAGGTCCAGAATTGAAAATGCACGAATGTGGTCTTCCAAAAGATATGGCGGCCGAATTATTCAAGCCGTTTGTTATCCGTAAGTTGATCGAGCGTGGAATTGTAAAAACAGTTAAGTCGGCAAAGAAAATTGTTGACCGTAAGGATCCTGTGGTTTGGGATATTTTGGAAAACGTCATGAAAGGACACCCAGTTCTTTTAAACCGTGCTCCTACGTTACACCGTTTGGGTATTCAAGCGTTCCAACCGAAATTAATTGAAGGAAAAGCAATCCAATTGCACCCATTGACTTGTACGGCATTTAACGCCGATTTCGATGGTGACCAGATGGCGGTTCACGTTCCACTGGGACATGAAGCGATTTTGGAAGCCTCTTTGTTAATGCTTGCATCGCATAACATCTTGAACCCAGCGAATGGTGCCCCTATTACGGTACCATCTCAGGACATGGTGTTAGGTTTATATTATGTAACTAAAGGACGTAAGTCGACACCAGACCACAAAGTGGCAGGTGAAGCATCACGTTTCTATGGATTTGAGGAGGTTGTTATCGCCTTGAACGAGAAGAAATTATCGAAGCACGCGAACATCGTTGTGAAAGCTACGGTACGTAAGGATGATGGTACATTGGTAGAAGAAATGGTGGAAACTGTTGCTGGTCGTGTATTATTCAACTTATGTGTTCCGGAGGCAGTAGGTTACATCAATGAGTTATTGACAAAGAAGAAGTTGCAACAAATCATCTCACAAGTTCACAAAATTTGTGGTATGGCACGTACAGCTCAATTCTTGGATGATATCAAAGAATTAGGTTTCCAACAAGCCTTCCACGGTGGTTTATCGATGGGTATTGGCGATGTTCAAATTCCTGCTGAGAAAGCTTCATTAGTGAAGAAAGCACAGGAAGATGTTCAAGCGGTTTGGGACAACTACTTAATGGGTCTAATCACAGATAACGAGCGTTACAACGCAGTTATTGATATCTGGACAAAAGTGAACTCGAAAATTACCGAGACATTGATGAAGCAGATGGAAGAGGACAACCAAGGATTTAACGCCATCTACATGATGATGCACTCGGGAGCCCGTGGTTCTCGTGAGCAGATTCGCCAACTAGGTGGTATGCGTGGATTGATGGCTAAGCCTCAGAAGAACTTGCAAGGTTCGGTAGGTGAAATCATCGAAAACCCAATCCTTTCTAACTTTAAAGAAGGTCTTGACGTATTGGAGTACTTTATCTCGACACACGGTGCGCGTAAAGGTTTGGCAGATACTGCCTTGAAAACAGCCGATGCGGGTTACTTAACACGTCGTTTACATGACGTTGCTCAAGATGTTATCGTGAATGAAGAAGATTGCGGTACCCTTCGTGGTATTGAAGTATTCCCATTGAAAGATAATGACGAGATTATCGAGCCATTATCTGAGCGTATCTTAGGTCGGGTTTCTGTACATGATGTAATTGATCCAGTTTCTGGCGAGTTAATCGTTGAGTCTGGTGAGGAAATCACAGAAATTGCAGCTCAAAAAATCGACGAAACTGCTATCGATTCGGTAGAAATTCGTTCGGTATTAACATGCGAAACGCGCAGTGGTGTTTGTGCGAAATGTTACGGACGTAACCTTTCTACAGCACGCATGGTGAACATCGGTGAGGCAGTAGGTGTAATAGCATCGCAGTCTATTGGTGAGCCAGGAACGCAGTTGACATTACGTACCTTCCACGTGGGTGGTACAGCCCAAAACGTTTCCTTAGATGCGAGCGTTAAAGCGAAGTTTGATGGCGTTGTGAACTTTGAAGAAGTTCGTACCGTAAACTCGACGGATGCTGATGGTAACTTGACGGAAATCGTCATGGGTCGTTCAGGTGAAGTTCAGATTATCAACCCGGCTAATAAGCAGGTGTTGATCTCGAATAACGTCCCTTACGGTTCGTTCTTACGTGTTAAAGAAGGTCAAGCGATCAAAAAAGGAGATGAAATTTGCGTTTGGGATCCATACAATGCGGTTATCCTTTCTGAAGCTGAAGGTAAAATTGAATTCGAGGCAATCGAAGAAAACAATACCTATAAAGAAGAGGCGGATGAGCAAACAGGTATGCGCGAGAAGGTGATTATCGAGTCGAAAGACAAGACGAAAAACCCATCTGTTCTTATTACAGCAAAAGGCAAGGAGAATTTGGTATACAACGTTCCAGTAGGAGCTCGTTTAACTATAAGCGACGGGGAGAAAATCAAAGCGGGTCAAATTATCGCTAAGATTCCTCGTGCAGCAGGTAAAACGCGTGACATTACCGGAGGTCTACCACGTGTAACTGAATTATTCGAAGCACGTAACCCTTCTAACCCAGCAGTCGTTTCTGAAATTGACGGAGTAATTTCATATGGTATCATCAAACGTGGTAACCGTGAGATTATCGTAACGCCAAAAGAAGGAACAGAACGCCGTTACTTAGTGCCATTGACTCGTTTTATCTTGGTACAAAATAATGACTTCGTACGTGCTGGAATGCCATTATCTGATGGTGCGATTACGCCATCTGATATCTTGAAAATTAAAGGGCCAACTGCGGTTCAAGAATACTTAGTAAATGAGATCCAAGATGTATACCGCCTTCAAGGGGTAAAAATCAACGATAAGCACATCGAGTGTATTGTACGCCAAATGATGCAAAAAGTTGAAATCCTTGAGCCAGGTGATACGCAATTCTTGCAAAATCAAAACGTAGATCGTTTTGTTTTCCGTCAAGAAAATGACTTGATCCTAGACAAGAAAGTAATCTTAGACGCAGGTGATTCTGAGAAATATAAAGCAGGTATGATCCTTACCGCACGCGCTTTACGTGATGAGAACTCATCATTGAAACGCCGTGACTTGAAATTGATGAAAGTACGTGATGCACAAGCAGCCGTTTCTTCATCTAACTTACAAGGAATCACACAGGCTTCGTTAGCTACAGATTCATTTATCTCGGCTGCATCCTTCCAGGAAACAACGAAAGTTCTTTCTGAAGCTTCAATCCGTGCCAAAGTAGATACCCTAGACGGCTTGAAAGAGAACGTAATTGTAGGGCATTTAATTCCTGCAGGAACGGGTGTTCGTCGCTACCTTGATATTTTAGTTACTTCAGCTGAAGAAGTAAAGCAACTAGAAAAATCAACAGCGATAGAAGTAGAAGAGGTGAAAGAAAGCGTAGCAAATTAGACGCTAGGCTTTAGACGTTGGACGTTAGACTTTAGACGTTAGACGTTGGACGTTAGACTTTAGACGTTAGTCCTATTGAAATTAGCCCTGAGCAATCATTTGTTCAGGGCTTTTTTTATGGGGCCTGGGGCTCATTTTACGCTGTCGATATATTTTGCCAAGTAGTTGGAATTTGTGCCTCTAAAGGCCCTAAAAGGCCTATTTTTCAGGCTACACCCTTTGTTTTTATCCAAGTTGCCATTTGACTCATTTCGCATTCTCACGCTTATGTCGCAATTTCATGGAAACAATCTAATCGATTGTCTACCTAACCCACTAAGCAATGAATTCAGTAGAAGCAAACGTCACCTATACGGTTGAAAATCTATGGGCCAAAACCCATGTCAATACGCGCTCAATCTACATCGTATTAGTCATACTGATAATCAGTTTTCTCTTCGCACTCCCCTATATTTTTGTTGACATCAGCTCTCAAAGTCGGGGCATCGTGCGGAGCTCGTATGAAAATGTTCCGATTACGAATATGGTGGCGAGCAAAATCCTTTCGGTACATTTTAAAGCAAACCAACAAGTCGCCAAGGGTGATACCTTGTTCATTTTGGATCCTGACATTCTGAACACAGAGATGCAGTTGACGACAGGGAAACTCCTCCAAAATCAACAGGAGTTAGCGGATCTTAGTCGCGCGTTGCGTGGTTCGGATTTGTCCTTTGGGCAGCTGGCTATGCAGGCCGACTACGCCCAATACCAAGCGCAATTAAAAGAACTAGGCGGGAAGGTACATCAGGCAGAAAATACCTTGAAACGTAATCAGATATTATTCGACGCGCGGGTGATTCCCCCGCTCGAATATGAACAACATGTACATGCTTTGGATGACCTTACGAATCAACTTAACATGGCCACTAAGAAGCAACAAAGTCATTGGGAACGTCAGCGAACTGAGCTAAAAACAAGCCATCAAACCCAAACAGCCAATTTGAAAAAGCTAAGGCTTGAACAGAAACAGTATGTCATTATAGCACCGATTTCAGGGACAATTGTCAACTACAAAGGATATGCCGCAGGAACCTTTATAAATAATGCACATGTAATTGCTGAAATTTCACCTGATCAAAAATTGGTCGTCGAGTGTTTAGTTGCCACACAAGATATTGGATTAGTCCATGCAACACAACGGGTCAGATTTCAAATGGATGCCTACAACTATAATTATTGGGGATTAGTAGAAGGAGAGGTCGTTGACATCGACCAACACGTCAGCCAGCAAAATGACCAACTTTTCGTCAAAGTGCGTTGTCGGCTCAATCGCATGCACCTCAAACTCAAGAATGGCTATCAAGCGGGCATTCGAAAGGGGATGACGCTTTCAGCGCATTTTATCGTAACACGCAGAAGCTTGTATCAATTATTGTTTGATCACGTGGATGCTTGGTTGAATCCGATCACAAACGGACAAAAATCATAACATGGCCTCTATCCGGGTAAAACAGCACGATATTAAGGATTGTGGTGCTGCTTGTTTGGCATCGATTGGAAATCATTATAAAATTCAAATTCCGATTGCACGAATTCGTCAATTGGCAAGTACAGATTTGCGAGGGACAACAATTTTAGGCCTACGCCAAGCGGCCGAAAAAATGGGGTTTAAGTCAAAGGGCATCCGCGGCAAATGGGAAGTCATGACTGAAATGCCTTTACCTGCCATAGCACATCTCCACCTAAAAAATGGCTTGCAGCATTACGTGGTAATCTACCGCGTAAATTCGCGCCACGTAAAAGTTATGGATCCAATCACCGGCGAGATGGAAAAGTATACACAGGACCGTTGGATGGATATTTGGACCGGAGTAGTTTTGTTGGCCATTCCAGGGGACGCATTTAAGCCTTTCTCTACTGGAAATACACCCCTTTTTCGCCTATGGAAATTAATGGAGCCCCATCGGACAGTCTGGATACAAGCAATACTTGGTGCACTTTTATATACAATGCTCGGCTTAGGGATGTCCATTTACATCCAAAAAATCACGGATTACGTCCTCGTTGACGGAAACCGCAACCTTTTGAATTTATTGAGTGTCGGGATGTTAGGCATCGTTCTACTTCAAGTTTTTATAGGCGCAAACAAGTCCTTAATGGTTATGAAAACGGGTATGCAAATGGATGCGCGATTGCTTTTAGGATACTACCAAAATGTCTTGCATTTACCTCAGGCGTTTTTTGATACGATGCGCGTAGGAGAGATAACGTCCCGATTAAATGATGCGATTAAAATACGCCATTTTATCAATGACGTTGCCATGGATTTATTGGTGAATTGCTTTGTCCTGGTATTTACGTTGGCCTTAATGTTTCGAACCTATGGCCCATTAGCGATGCTTCTGATATGGGCGATCCCAGCGTATGGACTAGTATACTGGTTGGCAAATTGGCAAAACAAACGCATGGAGCGTCGGCTCATGGAAGATGCGGCCCAAGTTGAAATTCACGTGGTGGAATCTTTACAGCACAATCGATCGATAAAAGAATTTGGCATTGCCTCCTTTATTCAACAAAAAGCGGAGAATAGATTTGTTAAACTCTTGCTTACATCTTATCAGGGAGGCAAAAACGCACTGTTTACGGCCAACAGTACCCTCTTGATTTCCCAGGTAGTGACAATTGCCGTCTTGTGGCAAGGGGCGGGATATGTGCTAGATCGCTCTATAACGCCGGGGGAATTATTCTCATTTTATGCGTTAGTGGGTTTTGTTACGAATCCGATGCTTGCGTTAATGGGGGCGAACAAAGCGGTCCAACACGCGATTATTGCCTCCGAGCGATTATTTGATATCATGGATTTAGAGGTGGAGAAAAGTGATGGGCTTATAACGCTTGAGACAGACGACATCGGTGATATTCAATTAATAAATGTTGGATTTATGTACGGAACGCGCACACACGTTTTAGAATCATGTTCATTGCGATTTAAACATAATCAGTGGACGGCTATCGTAGGGGAAAGTGGCTGTGGGAAAAGCACCTTGTTTGCGCTGATTCACAAACTATATCCAATTTCAAATGGCCAAATTCGAATTGGGGCACATGATATTCAATTGGTCCATCCTCAAAGTTTACGGAAAATAATACGGCTTGTGCCTCAACAAGTGGAATTATTTGCAGGAAATGTCATTGAAAATATTGCGTTGGGGGAAGAGTATCCGGATATAAAACATGTGGTGCAGTTATGCCAACAAGTTGGCATTGCTCCATTCATAGAGCGACTCCCAAGTACATACCTTAGTTTGTTAGGTGAAAATGGAGCCATGCTTTCAGGTGGTCAAAAACAACGCATTGCGATTGCGCGCGCGTTGTACCATGATCCTGCGATTTTGTTATTGGATGAGGCCACGTCGGCGCTCGATGCGTATGCGGAGGCAGAAATGCAGGTATTGTTTAGGAAATTTATGGCAGGGGGTAAAACGATTGTTTCGATTGCGCATCGTTTATCTAGTGTAGTAGATGCGCATCAGATTGTATTTCTCCATGAGGGAAATGTGTCTGAAGAAGGAACGCATGAGGCACTGATTGCAAAACGAGGAGACTATTGGCGACTTTGGCAAAAACAACATGGGATTCTCCAAGTAGATTCGTAATTTGAGAACTTATTCGAGAAATTATGGAAAACCAATCAGAAGAAAACCAGCTTAACATTGAATTACCGGAAGAATTAGCAGAAGGCGCCTATGTGAATTTAGCCTTGATCGCCCACTCGCCATCCGAATTTGTGATGGATTTTATCCGCATCTTACCGGGATTACCCAAAGGAAAAGTAAAGTCTCGTGTGGTAATGACACCTGACCATGCCTACCGACTGATGCTTGCATTGCAAGAAAATATGCAAAAATATGAGGAAAGTTTTGGCCCCATTAATAAAGATGGAAGTGAGGGTGGATTCGATTTTCCCATGAATTACAATGGCCCGATAGGCGAAGCGTAAACGTTTTAGATAATTTTATTGCCCAAAAGCCCGATTTTTCCTGACCTTTTTCGGGTAAAAAAAGCGCCTTTATTGCTTTTAAATCAAAACACAAGCATAGCGTATGCCCATCTTATCGAAACAAAATTTAGCCGCCGGATTTAAATCTACGATTCCGGTTCAATTACCTAAACAAGAAGTTTTTTCCTATCCAGAAAAAGTGCTGCAATTTGGCACGGGCGTCTTGCTGCGTGGTCTATGTGATTATTTCATCGACAAAGCGAATCGCCAAGGGATTTTCAAAGGACGTGTAGTTCTTGTCAAATCTACAGATCGTCCAGGCGCGGATGCGTTTACGGAACAAGATGGCTTATTTACACATTGCATAAAAGGTATAGAGAATGGCGTTGCCATCGAAGAAACCGTTGTTAATGCGTCCATTTCACGCACACTGACGGCGGCGACGGAATGGAACGCTATTTTGGAATTGGCACAAAGTGCCGACATGCAGTTGATTATTTCCAATACGACTGAAGTGGGTATTCAATACGTAGCGAATGACCCGATTTCGGGAGGAAGCCCAAAATCATTCCCCGCTAAATTACTCGCGTTTCTAGTTGCCCGTTTCGACCACTTCAATGGGTCAGCAGAATCGGGTATGGTGATTGTTCCTACGGAGTTGATTATCAACAATGGTGATGCTTTAAAAGACATCGTCTTGAAATTAGCCGCGGATCTCCACTTGCCAGCCGCGTTTATTACGTGGCTAAACACACACAACCATTTCTGTAATTCATTAGTGGACCGTATCGTTCCTGGCGCGCCTGATGCGCAAACGAACGCGGCCATTTGTGCTGATTTAGGCTATACAGACAAGAATTTGATTATCTCCGAGGTATATAGTTTGTGGGCGATCCAAGGTGGTAGCCGTGTTAGAGACGTCTTGAGTTTTGCCAAAGTTGACGCGGGAGTTGTCATTGCAGAGGACATTGAAATCTACCGCGAATTGAAACTTCGCTTATTGAACGGGACACATACACTGATGTGCGGCATGTCCTATTTACTCGGTTTTCGCCTCGTTAAAGATGTGATGGCCAATGGCTACTTAAGCAAACTTGTGATGAATTTAATGTTGAGCGAACTCGCGCTGGCCATTCCTTACAAAATGGATTTCAAAGTGGCGGATCGCTTTGGCCGGGCGGTATTAGATCGATTCCGTAATCCATTTATTAATCACAAATTGATTGATATCACGGTTCAATACACGACCAAAATGCGGATGCGCAATGTGCCCTTATTGGTTAATTACTACAAGGAATTTGGCAAAGCGCCGGAATTATTTGCCATGGGATTTGCTGCATATTTGCAGTTTATGCATGCAGTGAAAGAAGAAAATGGCAAGTACTTTGGCGATTCAAATGGTGAGCTATATCCGATCAATTGCGATTATGCTAGCTATTTTTACGAAGCTTGGAAAGATTTTGATTTGAAAAAAATATTGGCAGATACAAGCCTTTGGGGTGCTGATTTAAGTGCATTACCTGGCTTTGAGCAAGCCGTACAGAAATACCTATAGATCCTATGAAAGCATTTTTAAACGCAGATTTTATTTTACAAACGGCTACGGCACAGCAACTATACCATGATTTTGCGGCCGATATGCCCATTATTGATTACCACAATCACTTAGTGCCCCAACAAATCGCGGAGGACAAACAGTTTGATAACATCACTCAAATCTGGTTGGCCGGCGATCACTACAAATGGCGTGCAATGCGTGCCCATGGCGTGGATGAAAAATACATTACGGGTAACGCGAGTGACGAGGAGAAATTCATGAAATGGGCTGAAACGGTTCCGTATACTATGCGTAATCCTTTGTACCATTGGACACATTTGGAGTTGCAACGGTATTTCGGTGTGACGGAATTATTGAATGCGGAATCAGGTAAACGTATTTACGACCATTGCTCTGCCCTGCTACAAACGAAGGAACACTCGGTCAAAAATATATTATTGAAAATGAACGTGAAGGCGCTCTGCACGACGGATGATCCGATCGACGATTTGGCATACCACAAACAAATTGCGGCGAGTGGATTTAGCGTCAAAGTCTTGCCCACTTTTCGCCCCGATAAAGCGATGGGTGTCGACGATGAAATCGTGTTTATTGAGTATGTCAATGCGCTCGCGGCTGCGGCTGGCGTGAGCATTCGGTCGCTTGCCGACTATAAATCAGCGATTAAATCGCGCCATGATTTTTTCCATGCGGCGGGATGCCGACTGAGTGATCATGGGCTAGAACATATCTATGCGGAAGATTTTACGGAGGAAGAAATCGAACATATTTTTGAGCGATTAATCACGGGTAAATTTTTGAATAAAAAAGAAAAATGGCAGTTTAAATCGGCCATGTTAATCTATTTTGCGCATTTAGATCATGCTCGTGGGTGGACCCAACAGTTCCACTTAGGCGCACTTCGCAATAACAATGCGCGCTTATTGGGCGCCTTGGGACCTGACACCGGGTTCGATTCAATTGGTGATTTCGAACAAGCAAAGCCGTTATCAGCTTTCTTAAATCGCCTGGATTCGACGAACCAACTAGCCAAAACAATTTTGTATAATTTAAACCCGCGGGACAATGAATTATTCGCCACGATGACGGGGAATTTTCAAGATGGAACGCTGGTAGGTAAAATACAATTTGGTTCAGGCTGGTGGTTTTTGGACCAAAAAGATGGGATGGAAAAGCAGATTAATGCGCTTTCTAACATGGGTATGTTGAGTCACTTTGTGGGGATGTTGACCGACTCACGCAGTTTCCTTTCTTTCCCGCGTCATGAGTATTTCCGCCGGATCTTGTGTAATTTGATCGGCAATGATGTAGAAAATGGCGAATTGCCAGCCGACATGCCTTGGTTAGGGAAGTTGGTGCAAGACATTTCGTACACCAACGCATCTGAATTTTTTAATTTCGAATAAGCATGAAAAAAGTAGTCACATTTGGGGAAATTATGGGGCGCTTAAGTCCTCCGGGGTATAGCCGCATTGTTCAGGCGCAGTCGCTCAATATAACTTTTGGTGGTGGCGAGGCGAATGTGGCAGGCGGATTAGCTCATTTAGGAATTCCTACAAAACACGTTACGCGCTTTCCAAATAATGAATTGGGAAGAGCTGCAGCTGGATATTATGCGCAGGTTGGCGTAGATACGTCGGACATGATTTATGGTGAAGGGCGTTTGGGATTATATTTTGTGGAGTTTGGTGCGGCGATGCGTCCAAGTAAAGTGACTTATGACAGAGCAGATTCAGCTTTTGCAAATTTAGTTCCTGCTGAATTTAATTGGACCGAAATCTTCAAAGATGCATGTTGGTTCCATTGGACGGGCATTTCACCCGCCATTTCGGAATCTGCTGCGCAAGCCTTACGTGATGCGATTGCTACGGCTAATGCGATGGGGATCACGGTTTCAGCGGATGTGAATTACCGCAAGAACCTTTGGCAGTATGGAAAAACTGTCCAAGAAGTGATGCCTGAATTAATCGACGGATGCGACATCATCGTGTGTGGCAAAGGGGATGCCGAAGATATCTTAGGTATCGTTCCCGATGGAAGCACGAAAAGCGGTTGGCATTCCATATCCCAGCAAATCATGGCGCGATTCCCGCGCTTGAAAAAAATCATTAATACGAAACGCGGACAAATTTCCGCTTCGCAAAATACACTTTCGGCTGTTTCCTTTGATGGCGAAAAAGTTATAAAATCGGATACAGTTGAGATTAGCCAAATTGTAGACCGCATCGGTGGTGGAGATGCTTTCATGGCAGGCTATATTTATGGCCAATTAATATATGGAGATGAGGCTCAATCCTTGTCATTTGGGGTGGCGGCCTCCGCGTTAAAGCATACCATAGAAGGTGATATCAATCGGGCGAATTTGGATGAAATAGAATTAGTAATGAAAGGCGATCTAAGTGGTCGTTTAAATCGATAAATATGGCCAGAAATAGTTCCGCGGTGGTATACCAGCGCTTCTCAGAAACTCCGATTATCCCTTTATTTTTTAATGCAGATTTGGGCGTTGCCCAGTCGGTGCTAAAAGCGTGCTATGATGGGGGTATTCGCGTATTTGAATTTACAAATCGCGGAGCAGAAGCGCCTGCAATTTTTGCCAAATTAATCCATTATTGCGAGAAGGAATGCCCTGATTTGGTATTAGGTATAGGTACAATATATGATGCGAAACAGGCGAATGAATTCATTCAAATGGGAGCTGATTTCATGCTACAGCCATTTACGACTCCTGAAGTAGGTGAAGTTTGTGCGAAACATGATGTGCCTTGGATGCCTGGCACGATGACCTTAACGGAGATTCGTAATGCAGAAGTTTTGGGTGCGAAGATTGTAAAAATTTTCCCAGGCAACGTGGTAGGACCTGGATTTGTAAAGGCACTCAAAGGACCGATGCCTCATTCGAAAATTATGGTGACCGGTGGCGTGGAACCTACGCATGAAAGCATGAAAACTTGGTTTGAAGCAGGTGCCGCCGTCGTAGGTATGGGGTCACAATTATTCCCTCCTGCGTTAATCGCCAAACAAGATTACCAAGGCATTTCGAATACTATAAGTGATTTAATACAAATTTATCGGAGCTTATAATGCTCCAAAAACCTCTAAACCATGAATAAAATAGGAACGTACCGCTGGCGAATTTGCGCTTTGCTCTTTTTCGCTACGACGATTAATTACTTGGATCGCCAGGTGATTGGTCTGTTGAAACCAGTCTTAGAAGATCAGTTCAACTGGTCAGAGACTGATTATTCGAATATTGTCATCACTTTTCAGGCGGCGTATGCCATCGGTTTATTGGGGTTTGGTGGGATCATTGATCGCATTGGAACTAAGCTTGGTTATTCAATTTCGATTATTGTTTGGAGTATTGCAGCGATGTTACATGCCATGGCAACAGGTACCTTAAGTTTTGCATTTATGCGTGGGTTGTTGGGCTTAGGCGAGGCGGGTAATTTCCCGGCGGCGATTAAGACAACGGCTGAATGGTTTCCTAAAAATGAACGCGCGTTAGCGACGGGAATATTTAATTCGGGAGCGAATATTGGGGCCGTGGCTGCTCCTATTTTAGTGCCTTGGATTTTAGGTATTTACGGCTGGGAAATGGCTTTTATTGTCACTGGGGCCATTGGATTTATTTGGTTGATTTTCTGGTGGTTTTACTATGAGGTTCCTTCGAAACACAAGATGCTTTCTAAGGAAGAGTTCGATTACATACATGCCGACAAAGAGGAGAAAGATGAAAATCAGGATCCGGTTAAATGGGGACGGTTATTTGGGTTTAAACAAACGTATGCATTTGTATTTGGAAAGATGTTAACGGATCCTATTTGGTGGTTTTTCTTGTTCTGGTTGCCTTCGTATTTCAGTGAGCGCTTCCAATTAGATTTGAAAAAGCCGAGTTTGGAACTAATTATTGTATACACAGCAACGACCATTGGAAGTATCGGTGGAGGATGGATGTCTGGCTATTTGATTAACAAGGGATGGCCATCATTCAAGGCGCGTAAGTATTCGATGCTGGGATTTGCCTTGGCAGTTGTGCCGATTATGTTGGCGCGTTACTGTGAAAACATCTGGCAAGCTGTTGCCTTAATTTCCTTGGCAGCGGCCGCGCATCAGGCTTGGAGTGCGAATATTTATTCGATTGCGACAGACATGTTCCCGAAGAAGGCCGTTAGTTCGGTGATTGGCATTGGAGGGATGGCTGGATCTGTGGGTGGTATTTTCTTTCCTATGATCGTAGGGGCACTACTTGATAAATATAAGTTATTAGGTAATATCAATGATGGCTATAATATCATCTTCTTACTGTGTGGAAGCGCCTATATATTGGCTTGGGCGATCATTTACACCATAGCTCCGAAACTGGAGACGGCGAATATCGATTAATTGATATACTATTTTTTGTATGGGTACGTTAGCTTTGGCACACCTTAAAGGTGTGCCAAAGCTTAAGAGTTTACGATTTCATAATGCTCTGTTAATTCAGGCCTTACATACGGCGTGTATTTTTGTTAAACGAAATACATGCCATGCGGCCAACTTACAAGACAATCGTCATCTCCGACTTACACTTAGGGAGTAAAGGAGCAAAAGCCAAAGAAGTAAATGATTTCCTACGCGCAAATTCTTGTCATCAACTGATTCTCAATGGAGACATCATCGATGGCTGGCAATTGAAAAAGGGAGGTTCTTGGAAAAAGAAACATACCGGATTCTTTCGCGCCGTCCTTAAAATGATGGACCGTTTTGATACGGAAGTTATTTATCTGCGCGGTAACCACGATGACTTTTTAGATCAGATTCTGCCTTTGAAAATTGGGAAGCAATTTTCGATCCGACAAGATTACATGCTATCTACGCATGGCAAAAAGTACTTTATCACCCACGGCGATATTTTCGATAGCATCACAAGCCAAATGAAATGGCTAGCTTATCTAGGGGATATCGGCTACACGTTTTTATTGTGGCTGAACAAGTGGTATAACCAATACCGCACTTGGCAAGGCAAACCCTATTATTCTTTATCTCAAGTTATCAAGCAAAAGGTTAAGGCAGCCGTGAATTTTATCTCCGATTTCGAGGAGAAATTAGCGGAACTAGCGAAAGCAAAAGGTGCCGATGGCATTATTTGTGGACATATTCACAAAGCAGAAATCAAACAAATAGACGGAATCACCTACATGAACTCAGGGGATTGGGTAGAGTCTTTAACCGCACTAGTGGAAACACATGAAGGTGAGTGGCAATTAATTGATTACCCAGCTATTGACATATCTAATGATTTAATAGAAATTTTATGGGAAGGTTCATCTTTACCGTCCAAGGCGAAGGTCGCGGCCATTTAACGCAAGCGATCTCCTTAACTCAGATTGCCCAGGAAGCTGGGCATGAAGTAGTCGGTTATGCCGTTGGTTCATTCCAAGGAAGGAAGATTCCACCCTTTTTTGCCCAATTTATAGGTAACACCCCCCTCATTCAATACGAAAGTCCATCCATCAATTACGGCAAAGGGAAGTCGGTGCAACTCGGAAAAACTGCTTTTCAAGCGTTCTCGAAATTTGGTACCTACTGGAAAAGCGCGGCCCAATTAGGTGATTTCATTGACGCATTACAACCCGATGGAATCGTTAACTTCTATGAATCAATCACCGGCTTATACAACCTAAAATCAGGTTCTAAGATTCCCTGTATGTCGGTAGGTCATCAATACCTATTGCTAAGTGACCATTTTGAAACGATTCCAGAAAAAGCGGTAGATCGTTTTTTACTGAATATCAACACCAAGATTACGGCGATAGGTTCTAGCAAATTATTGGGATTGTCCTTCCGTTTTATGCCAAATGACCTCAAACGCAATATCATTACCGTTCCCCCTTTATTACGCCAAGAAGTTAAAGCAATCCAACCGCAATCAGGAGAAAGGTGGTTGGCCTATTTAACACATTACCGACTAGCGGATGAAATCATGGCTTGGTCGTCACTAAATCCTGAGGTGAAATTGGATTGTTTTTGGGATAATCCTACGCGCAAAACAGCATACCAATTTTCAGATTCGTTGACCTTCCATCCCATAGATGCCGAAAAATACCTAATCAAAATGACACACTGTGCGGGGTTAATTTCAACTGCAGGGTTTGAGTCGGTAGCTGAGGCGATGTACTTGGGCAAACCTGTCATGATGGTTCCTGTACCGAATCACATTGAACAAATGATTAATGCGCATGATGGGGAATTATCTGGTGCCGGGGTTCAGGCGCGTAGCTTTGACCTAACTATTTTTAAAGACTATTTACCGAAGCATACCTCGGTCCAAGATACCTTCCAGCACTGGGTGACGCAGGCAAATTTTGCCTATCACATGACAGATTTAATTCGTAAACCAGCAGCAGATGCTACATTCAGTCCCCGGAATGAAGAGGGCTTATCCACAAGCTGGTAAAAGAGCGTTTAATTTAATGATGAAGTAAAAACAAAAGCCGAAGGAATATTTCCCTCGGCTTTCTTGATTTATGAACTGTTTTACTTACCCCGAAATCCAGCGGAAGAAAACAAATAGGGCTGCGGAAAGTATAATGGTAACAGGAAGCGTTAAGATCCAAGCCATCACAATATTTTTAACCGTACCTCCTTGCAAATTCTTAATGCCGCGATTGGCAACCATCGTACCTGCGATACCTGATGATAATACGTGTGTTGTACTTACTGGCCATTTATAGGCCGTCGCTAAACCAATAGTTAAGGATGCGATTAATTCAGCAGAAGCTCCTTGGGCATATGTCAAATGGTTTTTACCAATCTTTTCTCCGATAGTCACTACAATTCGTTTCCAGCCAACCATCGTGCCAAGACCAAGTGATAACGCAACAATCCACATCACCCAAGCGGGAGCGAAATCGGTAACGCCAGCCATTCCACTTGATGAGCTAGAACCGAAGCTAAAGAAAGGAGCTTTTTTACCGGCAGTCGCTTTTTGGAAAGCATTCAAATCAGAGGGAGATAGCGCAACAGATTCACTTTCAATCAACTTCTTCGAATTTTTATTGATGGTCAAAGCTGCTTTACGGATATCAAATTTTTGTGCAGTCGTCATATTAGCTGCCGTCAAGCCATCCGCTAATATAACTTTCAATTCAGCACTCGATTGGAGCACTTTATGGTAACTCTCAACTTCCTTTTCTGACAAGGGAAGCGTATCAATTTTAGCCACAATTTGCTGAACCTGAACTAAGCTAGATTTCACTTCAGGAATATTCAAATTTGTATTCACCGCAAAATACCCGGGTAAAAAAGCAATCAAAATAACCATGACTAAACCAATCCCTTTTTGGCCATCATTCCGTCCATGGAAAAAAGAAACCAGGGTACATGTAGCAACTAAAATAGCGCGAATCCACATCGGTGGCGGTGTGTCTTTTTTAGGCTCTTTGAATATATCCTTATTTTTAACGGTTTTTTTCAAAATGTACATCAGGATAATGGCTAAAGCAAAACCAAAAATTGGAGATAATAGCAACGCCTGACCAATCTCAATAGCCTTATCCCAGTTGATGGCCGAAATACCTTTATTCGAATTTTCGGGCAACAAGGCATGCCCTACCCCAATACCAATAATAGACCCGATTAACGTATGTGAACTAGACGCTGGAATACCTAAATACCAGGTACCTAGATTCCATAAAATGGCGGAGAATAAAAGCGCGAGTGCCATCGCCATGGAATGATACACATTGGAATCAATGAGCAGTTCGGTGGGGAGGAGCCCAATAATACTCATGGTGACACCAACACCCCCCGTTAAAAGTCCCAAGAAGTTCATAAAACCTGACCAAACAACGGCTTGCGACGGCTTTAAGGAATGCGTGTAAATAACAGTTGCTACCGCATTGGCTGTATCATGAAAACCGTTTACAAATTCGAATGCACATGCCGCTAACAAGCAGAAAAATAGCAAAAATAAAAGGGTGGGATCTAATCCAAACATATGCTTTCGATGAAGGTAATTCTAAAAATTAAAAACAAAAATATAATAATCTTTATACTTTGGCATTAAGGAATTGTTAAATGCCTCATTTTAGCAGATCCTGCCCTCAATATGACCAAATTATTACTCACTAGTCTTTAATTATAACAAATCCATAAAATTCAAGAAATACCCCAATAATGCAAATTGCCGACTTTTGCATTGCACTAAGAACTTAAACAGTTCTTTAATGAATAGAAGAACTTTATTACATCAATTTAGCTTTTTAGCAGGAGCATTAAGCTTACCTCAACTGGGTCAAGCCAAATCAACAACCCCTCAAAAACCCTTTCGCATTGCTCACATCACTGATGTGCATATCATGCCGTTGATTGGTGCAGCCAAGGGATTTTCAAAATGTTTGGAACATATCCAAAATTTGCCTGTAAAACCTGATTTAATATTTAATAGCGGAGACGCCATTATGGATGCCCATCGCGGCGGACGCTCTGTTGCTGAAAAACAATGGAAGCTTTGGAATGAAGTTGTAAGTAAAGAACTATCAACGCCTATAATTCAATCGTTAGGCAATCATGATATTTGGGTTAAAAACGAATCCCCCCAGGCAATTTTAGATGGTAAGAAGTGGGCGCTAGATGAGTTAAAAGAATCTAAAAGCTACTTTTCCAAAGATCTTGGGTTATGGCATTTGATAAGCCTCGACAGCATTAGCCCGAATAATAAAGGAAAATGGTATACAGGAAAATTAGATGAAGAACAAATGGATTGGCTAGAAAAGGAGCTGGATTCCATTTCTACTCTTAAGCCAATCATGATCGTATCGCATATTCCTATTTTGGCTGCATGTATATTTTTTGATGGAAATCGTTTTGAAAAAAATCAATGGAATATTCCTGGTCGGTGGATGCATGAAGATGCGAGTCAATTAAAAGACTTATTTCTAAAATACCCCAATGTAAAACTGGCAGTAAGCGGTCATATTCATTTACTTGATCGTGTTGAATACAACGGCATAACCTACTGTTGCAATGGTGCAGTCAGTGGCGCCTGGTGGGCTGGGAATTACCAACAAACCCAACCGGGATATGCCGTTATTGATTTATACCCCAACGGACATTTTACAAACACATATATAAATTATCAATCTTAATCAACATCGTTTATGAAAACAATAACCCTAAATTCAGGAAAACAACTCGGTTTTGGAAAACCATGTTATGTGATAGCAGAAATCGGTATCAACCACAATGGATCCTTGGAAACTACAAAACAATTAATTGATGCGGCTGTTGAAGCAAAAGTAGATGCCGTGAAATTTCAAAAACGTACCCCTGAAATTTGTGTGCCAAAAGATCAATGGGAAATTATTCGTGAAACTCCATGGGGGAAAATGACCTACATAGATTATAAAAGAAAAACAGAATTTGGTATTTTAGAATATTCCGAAATTGACAATTACTGCAAATCAAAAGGGATTGATTGGTTTGCATCTGCTTGGGATGAACCATCTGTCGATTTCATGGAGCAATTTGAACCTGTTATGTACAAATTAGCTTCCGCATCTTTAACAGATGACTCGCTTATTCGTAAAATTTGTGCAACAGGTCGCCCAATCATGATTTCAACGGGTATGTCACGTATAGACGAAATCACTTTTGCCGTTGAATTAATTCGCGAATATGGAGATTATCCATTAATGATTGCTCATGCGACTTCAGCCTATCCTTGTAAACCCGAAGAATTAAATCTGCGCATGATTCATACCTTACAACACATGTATCCTGATTACATCATAGGTTATTCTGGTCATGAAACAGGCTTGAGTACGACCGTTTCTGCCGTGGCTATAGGTGCACAGTTTGTAGAACGTCACTTTACACTTGATCGTGCGATGTGGGGATCTGATCATGCAGCGTCGGTAGAACCACAAGGATTTGTGCGTTTAGTCAAAGACATCCGTGATACTGAATTAGCACTAGGTGATGGCGTTAAAGTTGTTTACGAAAGTGAAATCGGACCAATGAAAAAACTTCGCGTTAACATCACCGAAAATCGCTTAGTCGATACACTGTAATCCATATGACGTTTAGCGTAACACAAATTTGTTCGCTTTTACTCGTAGCGGGAACTATCACACTTATTTACTTGGAAAGGAAATTCCCCTACCGTAGGGGAATTCCTTTTTTTAGAGATGGTTTTTGGACAGACGTAATAGGCTATACAATTATCCAAAGCTTCCTATTAAAAATTGTCATTTTTGACTACATCATTTTACCCATGCAAGGTAGAATGACTTGGGACGGATTGCCTCAAATTTCCACTTGGCCAGTATTACTGCAAGTATTATTCTTTTTAATTACGCATGACTTCTATATCTATTGGTTTCATCGGTGGCAGCATGCCAACAAGTTTTTATGGCGTACCCATGAGGCGCATCATTCAAATGAACAAGTAGACTGGATAGCAGGCATGCGATCACATACTGTCGAAATTATTATCAATCAAACGGTTGAATTTTTACCAATTATTATTTTGGGGGCTGACCCTGTAGTTATTCCTATAAAGGGGTTAATCGATGGGCTTTGGGGGATGTTGATTCATGCGAATATCAATTTCAGTTTTGGAAAACTTAAATATATTCTGAACGGCCCTGAATACCATTTATGGCATCATGCGGATCATCAAGATGTTTTTCACGCGAATTTTGCAACGAAATTTAGTATTTGGGATACGATTTTTGGAACTTTATAC
>NZ_CBAUBA010000037.1:0-26105 GCF_964796385.1 Aquirufa sp.
TCTGACTTAGTATAGCCAATCTTACGAATTACTTCACGTGTGATTGCTTGTACATCCAAATAGGTAGTTGTATTTACTTCACCAGCTAAAACAACTTGCCCCGTAGTGACTAAGGTTTCACAAGCAACTTTAGAAGTGGGGTCAAACGCCATGAAATGGTCGATTAACGCATCTGAAATTTGGTCAGCAACTTTATCGGGATGTCCCTCTGATACTGACTCTGAAGTAAATAAATAAGCCATTGGGTATTGGTTGTTAGTATTAAAAACGTGCAAATCTAAGATTTATATTCGGGCAAGGCAATCATTTTTTAGAAAAAGGTAGATCGGCGAGGCCAATTTTAAATGCCGCCTGCATAAACGGAAGGGTAGGGACGCTTGTCATTAATTTCAAATCCTCCCAAATTGTTGTCTGCTCCTCGAGGAACCTTAAAATAAGTTGGGGTTTGTTTTTTTGAAATAGCGATTCAAACACGCGATTTCCTTTTATTTTTTGGTCTATCAAAACCTGTAAAAACACACGATCCATCCACTTCTTAAATGGTTTTGTTTCATTCACAGGCGCATCTAATGCTCCGTTTTCTATGTTGGCTACCAATTCTTTTAATTTTCGCTGTGTCCGTAAAAAACTATATCCCGTTGTCGCTTTGACAAATCCTCCCGAGGTACCAATCTGTATGATTTTCGTGTGCAAATTTTGGGGCTCAGCATCCGACATGGTCATTGGAATAATGCCTGACTCCTCTTCCTGTATCAAATAATCATCTTCTCCTAAACCATATGCTCCCACCAAATATGCCTTAATTTGATCCAAATAGTGCTGTTTTTCTTTTAGTTGGCCTGAAAAATAGGTATGCTCAAACAACGCAATCCGATCAGAGGTAGGTAGCACATACATAAACTCACAAGCAGTTGTATGCGCAATTCTAAAATCAAATAAATGGGCAGCTGCTGGATCAAAAATCGGAAAATTGGCCTCTATGGTCAGTCCCACAAAATGCTGTTTTAGGTGTAAAGGATTGGCTAATTCGCATGGAAAATGGCTTACACTATCAAAGATTTTTTCGCTTGCGGTAAATGCTCCTGCTTCTGTTTGAACTTTGGCAAAACGTCCTTCGTATAAAAAACCCAGTACTTTTGTTTGAATAAACTGAATTTTGGGATTTTGTTTCAGTTCCTTTTGGATAAATGTATACCAGCTATCACTCTGAATTTTACGGTAGCTAAAGGGAAGAATCGAAAATTTGTCACTCCGATTATCAAATGAATGAAACCAAAGTTGGTTCCAGCTATGCTCTACGACAGAATCAAAGGGTTCTACCTGATCGGACCAGTAACACCATGTCTTATCGCGCGTGTTTTTCTCTGCTTGATCAATAATTAGAATGGATTCAAATGGGACATTACTTTGATTAAGGTAATACGCTAAAGACAATCCAGCCATGCCACCACCCGCGAGGATATAGGTGTACGTTGGCTGATTTTCCTGCGGCATGTCACTCATCTAAATGTGTCTTTCTGCATGATAACTTGAACGAACTAAGGCGCCTGATTCTACATAAGCAAGTCCGCGCTTGATTCCTTCTTCTTTGTACATGGCAAAGGTATCTGGGTGAATCCAATCAATTACCTCATGGTGCATTTTGGTCGGTTGTAAATATTGCCCTAAAGTCAATACATCTAGGCCGTTTGCAATTAAATCATCCATGGTCTGAAAAACTTCATCCTGAGTTTCGCCCAAGCCCAACATAATCCCTGATTTGTTTCGTTTTCCAAATTCCTTTGTCCGTTTGATTTGCTCCAAACTCCGCTCATATTTCGCCTGCGGACGTACATAGCGATACAAACGCGCAACGGTTTCCATATTGTGGGAAACAACTTCTTGTCCACCTTCAATCATGCGAATCAAGGCATCCCAGTTGGCCTTCACATCCGGAATTAATGTTTCTATAGTTGTTGCTGGTGTAGTTTCTTTTACCGCACGAACCGTTTGGTACCATATTTCAGCTCCTTTATCTTTTAATTCATCGCGGTTGACGGACGTGATAACCGCGTGTTTAACTTGCATTAATTGGATCGCTTCAGCCACACGCCTCGGTTCGTCTTCATCATACTCTTGTGGTCTACCTGTTGCCACGGCACAAAATGTACACGATCGTGTGCATACATTGCCTAGAATCATAAATGTCGCCGTTCCCTCTCCCCAGCATTCACCCATGTTTGGGCAATTACCTGATTGGCAAATGGTATGTAATTTATATTCATCCACGAGCTTACGCACCTTTGAATAATTCTCACCGATTGGGAGTTTAACACGAAGCCAATCGGGCTTGCGATTTGTTGGTGCGGGATTTACTTGAGGTAATTCAATCATGATTTAGGCGTTATTTTGTTTGTTTTCCCATGGAAAAACTAATGTATCCGGTTGTGTAAACTTGCCGACCGGCCGTTAAGTTTAGCATTTCAATTGGCTTGGAGAAAAAGTCGATAACAAATCCAATTTCAACACCAATATTATTCTGTTTCAATGTTTCAATTTCCATATTGACAGCTGTTTTAACATGCCAGCCAGGTACAATAATGGACTCATTTAGACCTTTAAAAAGGCTGCTTTCACCCATAATTGTTACTTTTTTGAAACTGTTGTCTAATGTTTTCGCGTACGGAACCTCCGACACAGCTTGCATGCCATTCGTGTCGTACGATATTTCAACATAGTATGGTTTTTGAATGCCAATACTTGGGCCAGTTGAAATCAGTCCCATTAATTTTTGTCCACCTTCAGTTGATTTTTGCAATAGAGTCCATTGCCGACCATAGGCTGGTCGTAAAACAATCAACTGGTTTAATTTGCCGTCCACGTGTGAGCGTCCATTAAATGTATATGGGGAGTTGAATTCTCGATAGTCTTTTAGTAGGGCAGCCTCCAGTTGAATGAAATTCCTATTTTCTTTCACCCCAAAAGGTTTTCTGAATTGAATTCCACCAAAAATACCTGAGTTTGTTGAGGTTGAAACGCCTAAAGACCAATTACTAGATTGTGCTGTTTTTGGAGATTGGGGTGCTTGAATTACCGCATTTTTTCGCTGGCCCATCAAAACCAATGGAAAGTAAATAAACAAGATGATTCCTCCAATTTTTCGCATTGCTAGGCTAAATAAGGCTTTAAATCTTCCATTGAAATATCCCAATGCGTTGCAGAATAGGTACATTTTCCATTGTCTATCACTAGAATTTGTGGAGATTGATGTTCTACGTCAAACTTTTCTGCAATCATTCCTGAAATGGGGCGATAAGCTATTAAATCCAAATAAAATGCCAGTGTCTGCTCCGCATCCCATGCACGCTCTAAGCGACTTAATGCCGTAGATGAAATCGAACAACGGGTACTGTGCTTGAAAATCACTACGGGTTTTTCTGCCGATGTCACAATTATTTCGTCCAGTTGTTGCTCTGTTGTTAGTTGATTCCAGTTCATGTGATAGTGGCAAATACCGCTTATTTTGTAATTTTATCAATTCAACATCAAATTTAGCAAAATCTTGAGAGTTTGGTTGTATTCTTTTGCCTTGTTTTTATATCGCCAAACTATGCGTCTGGCTTCTTTGTTTCACCCCAAAGCTAAATTGTGGCATGAGGGCCAACAAGCCATTTGGGAAGGATTGGAGACTGCGATGCACTTGAATACGAAGCCAGTTTTTTGGATTCATACCGCTTCGATGGGTGAATTTGAACAAGGCAGACCGATCCTTGAGGCATTCAAAAATAAATATTCAGATTATTTTATTCTAGTTACTTTTTATTCGCCTTCCGGCTATGAAGTACGGAAAAATACGCCTGGAATTGATTTTGTAAGCTATTTGCCCTTAGATGGGTTGCATGCCAGTTCGCGATTTTTAGATTTGGTGAAGCCGAAAATGGCCTTGTTCGTTAAATATGAATTTTGGTATTTTTATTTACAAGGCTTACGAAAACGTGGTATTCAAACGTTACTAGTTTCAGGAATTTTTCGCTCAAATCAGTCATTTTTTCAATGGTATGGTGGGTTTTTTAGGGGTATGTTGGCCAATTTTGATCACCTTTTCGTTCAAAATAAGGAATCCAAAGATTTACTGGAATCGATTGGGATTCATCAGGTTACTGTCGCGGGAGATACACGTTTTGATCGAGTGCTTGCTAATTCACGAAATGCTAAATCTTGGGATTTGTTGACTCATTTTGTTGATAATCAAGCATTTATCGTTGTTGGGTCTGCGTGGCAAGCCGATATGGATTGTATTATTCCCTTGATTAATGGGCATGTATTTCCTGTAAAATGGGTGATTGTTCCTCATGAGATTCATTTGGCTGAATTACAATCTTGGAAGAATCGAATGTCCGTTCCCGTCATGTTCTCGAAAGGAGATTTTGTTGAAAACGCGGAGGTATTGATTGTGGATGAGGTGGGTCGCTTAGCCACAATGTATCGTGGAGCAACATTTGCCTATATTGGAGGGGCTTTTGGTGCTGGATTGCATAATACGTTGGAGGCTGCGGTTTATGGGCCAACGGTCTTTTTTGGAAATAAAAATTATCAAAAGTTTCATGAGGCGGTTGATTTGGTATCGCTTGGTTTAGCTTTTCCAATCGCTGATGCTGCATCCTTGGAAAATTCGATGCGCGTAATTTTTGATGATGATGACCTTTTGGTTAATAAACAAGTGATGTCAAGAAATTTTGTGGCTATGCAGGCCGGAGCTACCGCACTAATTATGGAATATATTGAACAAAAAAATATAGCTTATGTCACTCATTAAAGGCTTGATTATGCGCTCTACGGGTTCATGGTATGAGGTGCGTGCTGATTCCGGGGTGGTTTTTGCCGGCCGACTTAAAGGCAAGTTTAAGTTAAAGGGACCCACAACATCTAATCCGATTGCCGTAGGTGATTGGGTCATGTTTTCGATGGAAGATGAGGTACATCAAACCGTTTTGATTGAAGAAATTTTACCAAGAACAAATTATCTGATTCGTAAATCTGTTCACAAAACAGCTCAAGGTCAGATGTTAGCTGCCAATGTCGACCAAGCTATTTTTGTAATGACTTTAAAATTCCCAAAAACATCATTAGGCTTTTTGGATCGGTTTTTGGTGACTGCGGAGGCATTTCGTATCCCTGTGCATATTGTCTTCAACAAAATGGATTTAATGAATGAGGAAGAACGGGAACAGGTTTTTGAGTATGCCGCATTATATCAAGAATTAGGTTATGGAATTCTATTTACTTCGATTCCTACTAATCAAGGTGTTGAAGAGTTTAAAGCCATGTTTCAAGGAAAGGTATCTTTAATTGCAGGTCATTCAGGAGTAGGTAAATCAAGTTTATTGAATATCGTGGCGCCTCATCTGCAAATTAAGACGAAGGAAATTTCCGATTTTGCGCAAAAAGGAGTTCATACGACTACTTACTCAACAATGTGGGAATTAGGTTTAAATACGTATTTGATTGATAGCCCTGGTATCAATGAGATGGGTATTCATGAAATTGAAAAGGATGAATTAGCACATTATTTTCCTGAGATGCGCGCCTTGTTGGGCGCCTGTAAATTTAATAATTGTGTACATGTTTCGGAGCCAGCTTGTGCTGTTATTAAAGCTGTTGAGGATGGCGAAATTGCTCCAAGTCGCTATTTAAGTTATTTAAGTATATTTGAAAATGAAGACAACAGACGCTAAATTATGGGGGGTAGATTTGGGTGGCACAAAAATTGAGTGTGCAGTACTTGATCGACAAGATCCTAGTCGTGTAATTGTACGAAAACGAATTGATACAGAGGCTTCCAAAGGCTACAGGCATATTTTACAACAAGTGAGACGATTAGTGGATGAGGTTGCTGATTCGCTTGGAGAGAGTCCTTTTCAAATAGGTTTTGCGACTCCGGGAGTTTTAGATCCACGTACTCAAACGATGAAAAACTGCAATACAGTTAGTATGAACGGCCAAGCAATGGCAGCAGATTTGTCGGCAATTTTAGCATGTGAGGTTTCGCTCGCTAATGATGCGAATTGCTTTGCTTTAGCAGAAACACATTTAGGCGCTGTTTTGGACGTCCACCCGGGAGCTGAAATCGTTTTCGGCGTAATCATGGGAACAGGCGTAGGTGGTGGATTAGTGGCGCATGGCAAAGTAATTAAAGGACTACATGGAATTGGAGGGGAATGGGGCCATAATATTTTAGAGGAAGGTGGAGATCCATGCTATTGTGGAAAATCGGGCTGTGTAGAACATGTAATTTCAGGCCCTGCTTTGGAGCTCTTTTATTTGCGTCAGTCTGGTCAGGCGATGCGCATGCCACAAATCATGGAAGCTTATTTTGCTGGGAATGATTCCTTCGCTACTGCCACGGTAGAGCGCTTATTGGAAAATTTTGGTCGGGCAATTTCAACGATAATCAATGTCTTAGATCCTGAGGTAATCGTGATTGGTGGTGGCGTTGGAAATATTGATTTACTTTACACGGAAGGTTATAATCGCATCAAAAAATATATTTTCAACTCGGGTGAGGTAAATACACGAATTGTCAAGCCAAAATTAGGCGATAGTGCTGGGGTTTTTGGTGCGGCCATGTTATTTGCCTAGACTTTCAAAAACCATTTACGTTTGTAGCAGAAATAACATAGCGACCAGCAAACTAGAACGAAGCAAATGGCATAAGCTAAGGAACCATTGAATTTACCAAATACAGGTTCGAAAATATGCCAATAGAGCCAATTGCTTAGCGATGTCGTACCTGAGCCCTCTTGTATTTGGACATTCGACATTTGAATCGTTAGAACTTCAGAAATTGCGTACGCCAAAATAGAATTTGTGCCAAAAACTAAAAAGAAGGTATTGGCAAAATTTCTTTCCTTGACCTCTATCCACCAATTCAAAGCGCCAATTAGGATGAAATCAATTCCTGCACATAGGAGCACGAATGAACTTGTCCATAATTTTTTATTGATTGGAAAGCTTTGATTCCAAAGTAGCGCTAAAGTAATTAAGCCAATCCCCCAAACAAGAAGGCTTATTAGTGCTGGTTTTTGTGCATCCCGTTGCTTTTCTAAGAATAAACTAACCTGATAGCCAAATAAGCAGGTACTCAGCGCCGGTAATGTGCTCAAAAATCCCTCTGGGTCAAATGGAATTCCATCACCATGATACAGGTGTGTGGGACCAAATAATAATAAATCCAATTTGCGAACGGCATTAGACCCCAATTCATAGGCTGCACCAGAATCGCCAAAAACGGTCAGTATCACCCAATAAACAAGTAAAATGCTGATATTAATTGGTGTTAACCAGTGTTTGGGTACACTCAGTGTGATAAATGAAATCGCACAATAGGAGAGAGCGATGCGCGGTAAAACATTTAGATAGCGCAAATTTTCCCACGTAAAATCAAGGAAAGGGATGTAAAAAATAATGTAATTGATGACGAATAAAAGTAAAGTCCTTTTTACGATTTTTATCCGAACTGAGGGCGAAAGTGTATAATTGAATGCTTTAAATGAGAATCGCATGGCAACACCAACCATAAAAAGAAATGTTGGAAAAACTAGATCGGTCGGAGTGAAACCATGCCAATCTGCATGTTTTAATGGTCCGTAGGTGTATGTCCCATTACCAGATGTGTTAACCAAAATCATAGCGGCTAAGGTAATGCCGCGAAGGATGTCCAACGAGAGAAAGCGTGATTTCATTATTACTGGTTTAGAAGCACTGGAATCACTTTTACCTGATTTCCAACAGTAAATCTAAAATAATATTTGCCAGAAACGAATGGCGCAGCAAAAAAATCAAATTCAGCTTGTCGAAAATTAATTGATTCAACAATAGTCCCTTGTATGTTAATTATTTCCAATGTGCCTGTTTGGGCTCCATCGGTGAAAACGCGAATTCTTTGACCTATAGAAGCTGGGTTTGGAAAAACTTTAAACGTACTTTTCTCTTTAGTTTCTATACTCAAAATCGGATTGAGTAGTTGGCTGATGCGATCAAAATGTGGAATTCCATAACCGAGTAATTGGTCAGGTTTAGACGCCTGAGTACCTGATTTTCGGATTCCTTGAATAATTTCTTGTGCGGTCTTTTGTGGGTTCGCTTGTATAATTCCAGCGACTAGTCCAGCTATTAAAGGTGCAGAAAAGGATGTTCCACTAATTGAACCGAAAGAGCCGGATGGTAGGCCGGCAATTGTGGCTAATCCCATCGCCGCGATATCTGGCTTGATGCGCAAATCTGAGGAAGGCCCAATCGAGCTAAAGGAGGCGCGAAGCCCAGTTCTGTCTACTGCGCCCACGCTCAAAATAGAATCAGCATCTGCGGGAGCTGTAATGTATTTCCATGAATCACTTCCTTGATTTCCTGCTGAAATAATACACACAATCCCTTTGCTAGCTGCCCATGCAGCGGCTTTACTTACTAAAGTGGTCCGACCGTCCATATCAGAATAGCGATGATTATATCTACTATTATCAAATTCTGAATAGCCCAACGATGAAGAAATTATATCAGTTCCGAGGCTGTCTGCCCATTCGGCTCCACGCATCCAATTGGCTTCTTCCACGAGTAATTCGTGTTCGCTTTCCTCTGTTTGTGCAATAGCAAATTGGGCTTGAAATGCGGTGCCAAATAACTTCCCGGGAGCTTGTGCGGCGATTGTGCTCCAAACTTGCGTGCCATGAGCGCCACCTTCATAGACCGAGTTTAAGCTAGGATTAGTTACAAGAGTACCCAAAAGTCGTTTATCTGTGTAAATAGCTTGTAAATATCCGATTTGATCTGCTCGCGAAAAACCATCATCGAGAACTGCTATCTTAATATCTTTTCCTGAAAAGCCCTTGGCATGCATTTGATCAATACCCAGTTGAGTTATTTGGGGGAGTGAAATTCCATAATCTAGTGCATTGGCATCGTCTGAAATTTGATTTGCTTGGACTTGAAGTCGTAGATAAGAACTTGAATCTAACGGCATGTTTTTATACAGACTTGCTACCGATTTCAACGCTCTTATTTTTGCGATATTTTTCGGTTTTTCCTTGATCAAAACGCCATTTATCCATTTAAGCGGGTAAACTATTAAAGCACCTGTTGCTTTGATCTCTTGAATATAAGCTTGGTTTACAGGTAAGTCTTGCTCGTTAATCGCCACTTTATTTTTAAGTCGTCTGCTAATAGCAGCCGCACTTAAAAAAAGTTCTGGATTACGAACCGAATAGGCTGAGTTATTTTTGTCTTTGAATAAGACGAGGTAACGGTATCGTGTCTCTTGTGCTAGACTAGTAATGGAACTTAAAAGTAAGGCAAAAACTAGAATCTCTCTTTTAAACATATTGAATGCAAAGAAAGTAAAAAACTTTTGAATTGGCTTATAATTCGAGCTTTCCTTTATATTTTTGCACGTATTTTACAACATACCAGATGTCTGTACTACTCAAGAGGTTTCTTTTCATTTGTCTTGCTTGTTGGCTATTACTAGGCCAAACAGGTATGGCGTGGAAAACAGCCACGTGTATTTTTACAGGAAGCGTTTCGTATGGTTGGGGTAATCAGGTAAGTTGTTGTGCAAAAAGTAAACCTGTTACACGCGATGTCGTATCTCGTGCTTCTTGTTGTAGCTATGACCAATTTCAGGTAAAATTAAGTGCGGAACAGCAGTTGAAATTTGTTGATTTCGATTTTGCGGCAATTCGTCCGTCAGATATTATGTCTGCGATGTTCGGTGCATTTACGCATTCCGAACCTAGTTTATTACCCCTAGAATCTGATTTTTCACCACCCGCTTCTGTCAAGCGAGCGTTCATCCAAGTATATTTGATTTAGGCCATTTAACGACCAATAAAAATATTTCGTTTTACGTTAAATCCATTTCAAATGAATCGATTATTGCTTATAATTTTTTGTTTTTGGGGTTTTCCCCTGGTGGCACAAGAGCTCAATGGCCGAGTGATGAGCTTAGATGCTCAGGGGAAAATGGATGATATCCCTGGTGCGACTGTTTTTTACACGGCTGATAAGTTGGGCACTACGACCGGAGTCGATGGAGTTTTTAAATTACGTGTGCGTACGTTTCCAGGCTGGGTTATTATACGTGCCATTGGATTTGCTACGGATTCAATCCGGGTTGAGAAGCCCCAATTTATCAATATTCATTTAAATGTAAATTCAAATGAATTGGGCGAAGTTAAGGTGATTGCATCGCCTGGCGGACATGATGTTCAATCCATTCAAAGCCGGGAAATCTTAACGATGAAAACGCTTGCCAAAGCGGCATGTTGTAACCTTTCTGAAAGTTTCGAGACGAATGCGAGTGTATCTGTCAATTTTACCGATGCTATCACAGGTGCGAAACAAATTTCACTTTTGGGCCTTTCAGGTACCTATGTACAAACCCAAGTTGAAAATGTTCCTTCCATTCGTGGATTAAAATCAACTTATGGGTTGAACTACATTCCAGGCACTTGGATTCGTTCGATCGATTTAGCCAAAGGCCAAAGTTCAGTGGTTAACGGATATGAATCGATGACAGGAGCCATCAACATGGAATTGGTTAAACCCGATACGTCTGAAGTATATTTTTTAAATACATATGGAAATTCGCAAGGGAGATTTGAGGCAAACCAACAAGCCGCGCATAAATTTAATGGAAAGCTTTCCACGGCATTGTTGACACATTTTTCCCAACAAGTATCCCGACTAGATGGAAATAAGGATGGATTTATGGATTTGCCATTGTTTAATTTGGTCAATGTACTCAACCGATGGAAGTATGAAACCGACAAGTGGATGGTCCAGTGGGGAGGTGGTTATTTACGTGAACAACGCGTGGCAGGCCAAATGAATTTCGAGGAAAAAACGTCAAATAGGTACCGCGTGTATGGCTTTGGAAGTGCAACTACGCGTTTTGAGAGTTTTGCCAAAATAGCCCGCTTGTTTCAAACCAAACCTTGGAAAGGTTTAGGACTGATTCTATCGGCTTCCGATCACCGAAACGACTCCTATTTTGCGTTCAAGTCGTATGTAGGGCGTGAGCAAAGTGTATTTGGTAATTTAATTTATCAATCCATCATTGATAATACAAATCATACTTGGAAGGCTGGGTCAAGCTTTTTGTATGACTCTTACCAAGAACGTTACATTGACTCTACCTATGCTCGAACGGAAATAGTTCCTGGGTTTTTCGGTGAATATATTTGGACAATCCCGAATCGATTCACGTTGGTCGTAGGCAATCGAATTGATTTTCATAATCAATTAGGCACAAAATGGGTGCCACGTCTGCATGCCAAATGGGATGTTTCACCCACTTGGATGGCCAGAGCATCTGCCGGAAAAGGATGGCGCCGCGTGAATCCATTGGCGGAAAACATGGGATTTTTGGCGAACGCGAGGTCTATTCAGTTGGTTGGGAATCTCAATCCGTTAGAAGAGGCGTGGAATTATGGGGCTAGTTTGAGCCATGATTTTTTAATTGGTAATCGGAAGGCCAATCTAGTTCTAGATTATTTCCAGACCGATTTTACGCATCAATGGATCGTTGACATGGAAATCGCTCACGCCATTCGTATGTACTCGAATCCAGGGGCATCCTATTCAAAAAGTGCCCAAATTGAATTTAATTATAGCCCATTGCCGCGATTGGAATGGAAAGCTGCGTATCGTTTTCAAGATGTGGCATCTGATTATTTGTCAGAAAGTGGAGCTCTAAGACGTTTGTCGAAGCCATTTTTGAATCGGGATCGTGTGCTTGTCAACTTAGCTTATGCGACCAAATATGATATTTGGAAGTTTGATTTGACATGGCAATGGAGTGGGTCGCGTCGGATTCCAAATGCCTATGTACATGTAGGTGATGCGCCGGAAGTGAACGCACCAGCCTTTTCCATGGTTTATGGACAAGTTACGCGTCAATTTAAACATTGGGAAATGTATGTGGGTGTAGAAAATCTTTTTAATTTTACACAATCTAATCCCATCATGGGTGCAGATGATCCATTTGTAAGGGGATTTGATGCGACTATGGTTTGGGGACCAGTAGCCGGGTGCATGGTTTACACAGGATTACGTTATAAAATCAACTAAATAATAATATTATGAAAAAGGTCATCTTAGTTACTGGAATGGTTTTTGCTATGTTTGGAACATTTGCCCAAACGCAAGAGTCTAAAAAGGCGAAAAAAGAAGAGAAAAAAGAAGTGTATCAGTGTCCAATGAAATGTGAAGGGGCAAAAACTTATGCGAAGAAAGGGAAGTGTCCTTCATGTACCATGGATTTGAAAGTTGTTAAAAAATAATATCATGAAAAAAATCTTATTCTTACTGCTCTTGCCTCTTGGGTTATTGGCTGGACCAACACAAACTGTAAAGATTAAAACATCCGCTATTTGTGAGATGTGCAAGGAGCGCATCGAAAAGAATTTGGCATTGACCAAAGGAATTGAAAAGTCTGATTTGAATCTCGAGGACCAGTCCAACATCACCATAGTCTACAATCCAGACAAAATTGATGTGGCTAAAATCAAACAAGTAATTGCAGAAACGGGCTATGATGCCGATGATGTTAAAGCAATCAAAAAGAGTTACGAGAAACTCCCTAATTGTTGTAAAAAGTAAATGAAAGGCCATCAGCGGATGGCCTTTTTTATTTCTTCATGCTCAAAGCGATGCGCTTGCGTGCTTCATCCACCTCGGTCACGGTAATTATGACTTTTTGAGCTACTTTGACGATTTCGTTGGGGTCTTTGATAAATTTATCGGCCAATTGGCTTACGTGGACTAAGCCGTCCTGATGCACGCCAATGTCCACAAAAGCGCCGAAATTCGTAATGTTCGTTACGATTCCAGGGAGTTTCATTCCCACACGCAGATCCTTGATTCCATTCACACCTTCTGTAAATTCAAATGCCTCGAATTGTTCACGCGGGTCACGGCCTGGTTTAGCTAGTTCAGCTAGGATATCGGTTAAAGTAGGCATCCCCACTTCGGTAGTCACGTATTTCTGTAATTGAATTTGCTTGCGAAGGGAATCATTCGCTAATAAATCTGCCACTTTACAATTGAGATCCTTGGCCATTTTTTCTACGATGTCGTAGCGTTCTGGATGAACGGCACTGGCATCTAATGGATTTTTAGCATGTCGAATGCGTAAGAAAGCAGCCGCTTGTTCGTATGCTTTTTCACCCAAACGAGTGACTTTTTTCAAATCAGAGCGCTTGATGAAGGGGCCGTTTTTCGTGCGGTAATCGATGATGTTTTGGGCCAACTGCGGTCCAAGTCCGGAAACGTAAGATAGAATTTGTTTGGAGGCGGTATTCAGTTCAACGCCCACGGAGTTTACGCACGAAATGACCGTGTCATCTAATGAAGCTTGTAATTTCTTTTGGTCGACATCATGTTGGTATTGTCCCACGCCAATGGACTTGGGATCAATCTTAACCAACTCAGCCAAAGGGTCCATTAATCTACGCCCGATGGAAACTGCCCCACGAACCGTAATGTCTTTATCTGGGAATTCATCCCGCGCAGCTTCGGAGGCAGAATAGATGGAAGCGCCGCTTTCATTGACCATGATGATAGTGATACCCTCAAGTTTCAGGTTGCGTACGAAGGCCTCTGTTTCCCGACCAGCCGTTCCGTTTCCAATTGCAATGGCTTGCACGTTATGTTTCTTCACCCAAGCAGTGATGGTATGGGCTGCTTCTTGTGCTTGTCCAGGACCAGTATGTGGGTAAACGGCTGTGTTGTCAAGTAAGGTTCCTTGCTCATCTAGGCAGACCAATTTACATCCGGTACGGAATCCAGGGTCAAGTGCGAGTACCCGTTTTTGTCCGAGCGGTGCTGCCAAAAGCAATTGGCGCATATTTTCAGCAAAGACACGAATCGCTTCCTCGTCGGCACGTTTCTTTGCCTCTGCCCGCATTTCATTTTCCATCGCTGACATGAGCAAGCGTTTGTAGCCGTCTTGGATGGCCAGCGTTACTTGTCGGGCGCAGGCGTTATTTCCTTTAATAAACCGACGTTCTAATTTATCGAGTACATCTTGGTCGGGCCCTGCCAGGTTTAAGTTTAATATACCTTCATTTTCTCCTCTAAAAAGGGCTAAAACGCGGTGAGAAGGTGCTTGAGCGAGGGATTCGGACCAATCGAAATAGTCTTTGTATTTGATACCCACTTCTTGTTTTCCTTTGGCGACGGTGGATTTAACCGTTGTTTTGCGGGAGAACAACTGGCGAGCTTCTTCGCGTGCTTCGGCTGTTTCCATCATTTCCTCTGCCAAAATATCGCGTGCTCCTGCCAAAGCTTCTTCCGTATCATCGAGGAATTCGGCGGCTAAGACTTCCGGGTCAAGCATGCGTTGTTCGAATAGTTTATCTGCCAAAGCCTGTAGTCCTTTTTCCCTTGCGGCCATCGCGCGTGTTTTGCGTTTGGGTTTGTAGGGAAGGTAGATGTCTTCGAGTTTGGCGAGGGTTTCCGCTCCGCGCACGGCTCTTTCGAGTTCGGGGCTTAGTTTATCGAGTTCTTTAAGTGATTTTAGGATTGCTTCACGGCGTTTTTCTAATTCCACCAATTGATCACGCAAGTCGCGTATTTGGGCTACTTGTACTTCGTCAAGGCTCCCAGTTGCTTCTTTTCGGTAACGCGAAATAAAGGGAATTGTGGCGCCTTCGTCGAGCAGTTCAATGGTTTTACGTACTTGGTTTTCTGGAATGCCGAGGGCGGAAGCTATTTTTAAAATCATAGAGTAGAGGTGAGAGGTAAGAGGTAAGAGGTGAGAGGTAAGAGGTAAGAGGTAAGAGGTGAGAGGTCCGGAGTCGACTGACGACTAGCGACTAGTGACTAGCGACTAGTGACTAGCGACTGATGACTAGCGACTGACAACTCTACTCCGCATTTGGGAAATCACTGTGAAAATACCCAGCGAACTTCCAGATTTCTTGGATTTCAGAGCCGAGGATCGGGTAGGGATCATAGGTTTTGTTGGTCGAATTGAGGATCAATACTTTGCGGTCGGCCAAGTGATTAATGACTTGTTTCAATACAACACCGTCTTCACGCGTCACAACAATACAAATCGTTCCGTCTTTGATGGCGGCCCAGTCTTCTACGTATTCTGCGAAGACAAGCGAGCCGGGTTGTAAGGGCAACATGGATTCGCCTTTGATGGGGAATACACGGTATTTTTTGTCGCGAGGTAAGAAGGGTACTTGGAAGGTAGGCAGTTCTTGAATGAATTCTACGTCGTCATAGGAAGCGGTATATCCTGCCAAAGCTTTGACGGGCACCATCTCGATATTCTCTTCATTATTGGAATCCACCGTCGTGGCTAAAATACGTAGCTTAGGCTTGTTGGCCATCCCGGGAAGTCTTTTCGAAAGATCTTCCTTAAGTAATTCATCCACTTCTACCTTAAAAAACTCAGCTATTTCGATGAGATCGGCATATTTAGGTTCTGCTCTGCCGGATTCGTAAGAGCCCAAGGTGGGCTTCTTGATGTTGATTAATTCAGCCAGTTTTTCTTGCGATGTTTTCTCGGACATCTTGCTGCGTAAAAAACGTAAATTCTGACTAAAAAAAGTGCTCATGCGATTTGCTTATTTAAGTAAAATGAATAAAATTCGTATCCAATATTTAATCGTATACTCATCGAAGTTACGAAAGGTATTCGAATTACCAAAATAGCTACCAAATTTATGCAAGATCGCGCCATTGTGCACATGGACCTAGATTCGTTCTTTGTCTCCGTCGAGCGACTCCGAGATCCGCGTCTCGTGGGGAAACCCGTGATCGTGGGAGGCTTGTCGGACCGAGGCGTTGTCGCGGCTTGCAGTTATGAGACACGTGCGTTTGGGGTACGTTCGGCGATGCCCATGCGCATGGCTTTGAAGTTGTGTCCGGATGCGCTGGTGTTGCGTGGGGATTTTGAGGCGTATGCACAGCATTCGGATTGGGTGACGCGGATGATTATGGACCGGGCACCCGTGGTAGAGAAGGCGTCAATCGATGAGTTTTATTTGGATATGACGGGTATGGAGCGGTTTTTTGGTTCGTATCAATTTGCGACAGATTTACGTCAAAAGATTCACAAGGAAACTGGTTTGCAGATTTCCTTTGGCCTATCCGTTAATAAAACAGTTTCCAAAGTCGCCACGAATCACGTCAAACCTGCGGGCCAATTTCAGGTATTACCGGGAGAGGAGAAGGCTTTCTTAGCGCCGATGGCAGTTGGCAAGATTCCCATGATCGGAGCCGTAACGGCCCAAACCCTCCGAAACATGGGTATTGTGCATGTGGGTACCCTCAGCCAAATGCCACTGAAGATCTTGGAACGCACTTTTGGTAAATCCGGTGTCATGTTGTGGGAGCGGGCCAATGGCATCGATTTACGTCCCGTCGTCCCTTATTCGGAACAAAAGTCGCTCTCGAAGGAGATTACGTTTGAGCAAGACACGACGGATGTGAAGTTGTTGCATCGGATCTTGGGCTCCTTAACAGAGCAGTTGGCCTACGACCTCCGCAAACTCGGCCAATGCACTTCTTGCATCACGGTTAAATTGCGCTATTCGAATTTTGATACGCATACCCGACAAATCAGTATTCCGGCGTCTGCGAGTGATCATCGGCTGATTCCGGCGGTACATGAGTTGTTTGAGAAATTGTATGATCGCCGACTGTTGATTCGGCTGATTGGGGTGCGCTTTTCCAAATTATTACAAGGTCAGGAGCAGTTGAGTTTGTTTGATGACGGGGCGCGTCTGGTGCCTTTGTATGGGGCGATGGATAATCTCCGAAATCGCTATGGGGACTTCTCGGTTTTACGGGCGAGTGGACTGATGGAGCGCGGAGAGCGTCGAAATGCCTTAGGACCTAAGTCGGAATAGCCCATGTACTTGAATTGTCACTCCTTTTATAGCCTCCGTTATGGAACGCTTTCGCCTGATCAGCTGGTGGAAGCGGCGGTGGCGCGTGGAATTCAGGTATTGGCCTTAACGGATATTCACCGCGCTTCTGGGGTTTTCGATTTTGTACAGGCGTGTACAGAAGCGGGGATTAAGCCAGTCGTGGGGATGGAATTTACCAAAGGCTATGTCTGCCTGGCGCGGAACCCCGCAGGTTTAGCACAAATTAATGCCTTTGCTTCTCAGATTTTATTGGCTGGCGGCGATTGGCCGGAGCGACCTCCGGAATGGGAGGATGTCTGGACGATTTTTCCGTTTAGTCGGCGGCGGAGTTTGCAAACTCTCGGCAAAAATGAACGCTGGGGTGTTCGGGGGACAGATTTGAAGGCTTTGTGGAATGTGAAGGATTTGGGTGGGATGGTGTGGTGCCAACCGGTCACGTTCTTGAACAAGCAGGGTTTTTCGATGCACCGTCTATTGCGGGCGATTGACCAAAATGTCTTGTTGAGCAAGCTTTCACCCAAGGCGCAGGCGCAGGAAGATGAGCGAATGTACACGCCGGAAGAGTTGCGGGAGACTTGTCGGGATTATCCGGGATTACTAGATGCCGCTGAGCAGTTGCTGGCCAACTGCACCTTTCAATTTGATTTTAAATTACCCAAGAATCGCCGCTTATACGGCTCGAGTCGGGAGGATGATTTGGCTTTACTGACTAAACTGGCTTATGAGGGTTTGCGTTATCGCTATCCACGTTCGGATCGGGAGGCGAAGGCGCGGGTCGAGAAGGAATTGAAGGTGATTCATGAGTTACATTTTGATGCATATTTTCTGATTACGTGGGATATTATTCGCTATGCACGTTCTCGAGGTTATTTTCATGTGGGGCGTGGTTCGGGGGCGAACTCGATTGTGGCCTATTGTTTGGGGATTACGGATGTGGATCCGGTGGCCTTGGATTTGTATTTTGAGCGCTTCATTAATCCGCATCGGACGAGTCCGCCGGATTTTGATATTGACTTTTCGTGGGATGAGCGCAATGACATCATTGATTATATCTTTAAGCGTTATGGGGCGAAGCATGTGTGTCTGCTAGCTACGTATGTGACGTTTCGGGATAAGTCGATTTACCGTGAATTGGCAAAGGTTTTTGGGCTACCTAAAGCCGAAATCGATGCGTGGTTGGACCCCGCCACGGCGATGCGGGAGGTGAGTTCGGAGATTCAAACCTTGATTGTGAAGTACGGGAATTTGTTGTTGGACTTCCCGAATTACCTGAGTATTCATGCGGGGGGGATCCTGATTTCGGAGGAGCCTTTGTTTGCGTATACGGCGTTAGAACCTATGCCCAAGGGTTTTCCAATCTGCCAGTTTGATATGTATGTAGCGGAGGAGATTGGTTTTGCGAAGTTTGATATTTTGTCGCAACGCGGTTTGGGGCATATTAAGGAGTCGGTGGATATCATTCGGGTGAATCGTGGGGTGGATGTGGATGTGCATCGGGTGCAGGATTTTATGCAGGATGAGGGGATTCGTGGGCAGTTGATGCGGCACGAAACCATGGGTTGTTTTTACATTGAATCACCCGCGATGCGGCAGTTATTGAAGAAGTTGGACTGCCAGGATTACATAACCCTGGTCGCTGCCTCGTCGATTATCCGACCGGGTGTGGCGTCGTCTGGAATGATGAAGGCCTATATTGAGCGGTATCATGCGCCGGATTCGTATGAGCCGGTGCACCCGTTGATGGGTGAGCTGATGAAGGAGACTTATGGCGTGATGGTATATCAGGAGGATGTGATTAAGGTGGCGCATTATTTTGCGGGTTTAAGTTTGGCGGAGGCGGATGTGTTGCGGCGGGGGATGTCGGGCAAGCATCGATCGCGTGCGGAATTTGAGCGGATTCGGGAGGCGTTTTTTACGAATTGTGCGGCGAAGGGCTATGCGGAGGCGGTGGCGCGGGAGGTGTGGCGTCAAATGGAGAGTTTTTCGGGCTATTCGTTTTCAAAGGCGCATTCGGCGTCGTTTGCGGTGGAGAGTTACCAAAGTTTGTATTTGAAGACCTATTATCCGCTGGAGTTTATGGTGGCGGTGATTAACAATTTTGGGGGATTTTACCGGACGGAGTTTTATGTGCATGAGGCTAGGCGATGTGGGGCGCAGGTGGAGGCGCCGGAAATTAATGCGAGTGATTATTTGACGTCGATTCGCGGGTTGGTGGTTTGGATGGGTTGGGTACATGTGAAGGGTTTGGAGAAGCGGGTGATTCAGGATTTATTGGAGGCGCGGAGGCAGGGAGGGCCTTTTCGGTCTTGGGAAGATTTTGTGCATCGGGTTTCTTTGGGTTTGGAGCAGGCGATTTTATTGATTCGGGTGGGGGCCTTCCGACATTTGGGTATGGAGAAGAAACCTTTGTTGTGGGAGGCGCATGCACGTTTTCAGGGGAAGGTGGCGCCGGTGGTGGCGATGGAGATGTTTGGGGATGAGGTGTCGGATTTGGGAGTATTGCCAGAGTTGGTACATGATCCGGCGGAGGATGCGTTTGATCAGTGGGAGATATTGGGTTTTCCGTTGTGTTCGCCCTATGATTTGGTATCGGATTTACCGCATACCTTGTTGAATGCGGATTTAGCGTATGATCGGGGGGATATTTTGGGTTATTTGGTGACCTTAAAGCCGACGCGCACGAAGTCCGGCGACCGGATGTATTTCGGGTATTTTGTGGATGTGCGGGGTGAGTTTTTTGATACGGTGCATTTTCCGGCTGATTTGAAAAAGTACTCGTTTCGGGGGAATGGGGTGTATTGGATGCAGGGCGTGGTGATGGAAGAATTTGGGCATCGCACGTTGCGGGTGCAGCAATTAAGGAAGTTGGGCTGGCGCGTGGATCCGAGGAGGGAGGATTAGGGGGCAGTAGTCAGTGGTCAGTAGCCAGTAGTCAGTAGTCAGTAGCCAGTCGCTAGTCGTCAGTCCGAAGGGAATTAGTCCGGAGGCGAAACGATTTTATAGATTTTCATGCCGACTTTTAAGTCGTTGGATAATTTCTTCCCAGCTCATGTTGTAATTTTCTGATTTATTCCTAGTGCGGAGGCGTTCACCAACAATGATTTTATGCCAATGTGGGATTAAATTATCTTGAGAATCTTCTATTGTCGATTCATCTATATTTTGCTCTGGGATTGGGTAGGATTGAGGCTTTTGCATTAATTGGTTATTTGAAAACAAACATAAGGGCAAAAACAAAAAAGTCTAATTCGAAAAATGACTAATAAACTGATAAAAGTGGTCAGTTGTCAGTCGCTAGGAGGGACTTAGTCCGGAGGGAAATAGTCCGAAGGCAAGTTTAAAGACCTCTCACCTCTTACCTCTTAGCTCTAACCTCTTTACGGTGCTATTCGATACCGCTCCCATGTCTGCCCATTCTTCTCGTACACAATTCGATCATGTAGTCTAGAGGGTCTGCCTTGCCAGAATTCGAAATAGGAGGGGATTAGCTCGTAACCTCCCCAATGTACCGGTTTCGGGATTTCTTTTCCCTCATACGTTTTGGCTAATTCGGCATAGCGTTGTTCTAAATATTCGCGAGATTCTACGCGTGTGCTTTGGTCTGAAACCCAAGCGCCTAATTGAGATTCACGCGGTCTTTGATGGAAATATTCGGTCGAAAGAACTTCCGACATCTTATGGACATTTCCTTCAATGCGCACTTGGCGCTCCAATTCCCCCCAAAAGAAGGTCAAGGAAGCATGCGCGTGCTGTGCTAATTCAGCCCCTTTACGCGAGTGGTAATTCGTGAAAAAAGAGAAAGCCTCATCAACATGTTTCAACAAAACGATCCGACCCGCTGGTTTGTTGTCATGCCCCACCGTGCTCAAAAACATCGCATTGGGCTCAATAACTTTGGCATTTGACGCTTCTTGAAACCAAATTTTAAATTGCTCAATCGGATCAATATGTACTGTGGTTTCTAAAAGTTCACCTTTTTGATAATTCTCACGAAGGGCAGCTAAATTCATAATTCAGAATTTTTATTTCTTATCTTTGAGCGGGCTTTCTGCTCGGCCAAAATTAGTCAATTTCTATGAAAAAATTATTCCTTTTTGATGCGATGGCGCTGATTTATCGCGCCCATTTTGCGTTTGCCAAAACACCCCGAATTTCATCAAAAGGGATAAATACTAGTGCCGTTTTTGGTTTTACAAACACCATTTTGGAAGTGATTCAAAAGGAAAAACCTGATTATTTAGGGGTCGCCTTTGATACATCGGCACCCACGTTCCGGCACGTCGAATATACGCCCTACAAAGCCCAACGGGAAAAGCAACCGGAGGATATTACCATCGCCATTCCCTACGTCAAGAAATTAGTCGAGGCATTGGATATTCCCATCTTAATCTTAGATGGGTATGAAGCCGATGACATCATTGGAACAATCGCTAAAAAAGCCGTTCGCGCTAATCCAGATATCGAAGTATACATGATGACGCCGGATAAGGATTATGGCCAACTGGTCGAAGAGCGGATCAAAATGTATAAACCAGCCTTCATGGGCAAGGGTGTTGAGGTCCTAGGGCCCAAAGAAGTTTGTGCAAAATGGAACATTCAAAACGTGGACCAAGTCATTGATATGCTTGGTTTAATGGGAGATGCGGTTGATAATATTCCAGGTGTTCCCGGGGTCGGAGAAAAGACCGCACAGAAATTGATTGAAGAGTATGGTTCGATGGAGAACCTATTTAAAAATACCGATAAGCTAAAAGGGAAACTGCGTGAAAACTTGGAAAACTTTCAAGAGCAAGGCATACTTTCACGTCATTTGGCAACCATCTTGTGCGAGGTTCCTATCGAATACGAAGAAGAAAAATTACTCAAAACAGAGCCTAATCGTGAATTATTAGAACCTTTATTGGATGAACTAGAATTCAGAACGTTACGCAGGCGCATCCTAGGTGAGGATCCAGAACCCGTAGCACCCAAACCCAAAGCAAGCCCTAAAGTGGCTTCCAATCAAATGGATATGTTTGGGTCACCCGTTGCTGCACCGGCAGGATTTATGTTGGAAGAGGAGGCGGAAGAAAAAATTTCCCACTTTAATAATTTGTCGAATACGGCACATCAATATCATTTGGTTCAAGGCGAAGCGGCAGTGAAGTCTTTGATTGGATTTTTAGGCCGACAAACCATTTTTTGTTTCGATACGGAAACGACGAGTTTGTCGGTTGTAGAAGCGGAGCTCGTGGGAATGTCCTTTGCTTACCGAAAAGGGGAGGCATTTTACGTACCATTCCCGGAGGATCAAACAGAGGCACAAACACTTGTTGACCTATTCAAAGATCTTTTCGCGAATGATACCATTCAAAAAGTAGCTCAGAACATTAAATATGACATGAGTGTACTGGCGAATTATGGTATTGAAATCAAGGGTATTACCTACGACACCATGCTCGCACACTACCTAATCGAACCTGAAAAACGGCACAATATGGACGCATTGGCCATGTCTTATTTGCACTATGAGCCTGTGTCAATCGAGACCTTGATTGGAAAAAAGGGGGTCAAGCAAGGCAATATGCGGGATATTGACCTTGAGGACATTAAAGAATATGCAGCTGAAGATGCTGATGTAACGCTCCAAATCAAGCCATTTTTGGATGAGCATTTAGCCAAAAATCCCAAAGCCATTGAATTATTGATGGACGTAGAAATGCCCTTAGCTCGGGTGCTCTCTAAGATTGAATGTGAAGGGGTAAATTTAGACGTTGCATTTTTAAATGAAATGTCAAAGACGCTTGAGGTTGATTCGAGGGAGGTCCAACAAAAAATCTTTGAGGCCGCTGGCCAAGAATTCAATGTCGCATCTCCCAAGCAGTTGGGCGAGATTTTATTTGAGAAATTAAAATTGGATCCAAAGGCCAAGAAAACCAAAACGGGTCAATATATGACGGGCGAAGAGGTCTTGTCTAAGTTGGAATCAGAACATGAGATTGCAAGATTGATTCTTGATTTTCGAGAATTGCAAAAATTGAAATCAACGTATGTGGATGCGCTACCTCTTTTGATTTCACCTAAAACAGGACGTATTCATACCTCATTTATGCAGGCGGTTACGGCTACGGGGCGACTGTCTTCGAAGGATCCTAACCTGCAAAATATTCCGATTCGGACGCCAAGGGGTCGCGAGATACGGAAAGCTTTCATCCCTCGAGATGCCAATTATCAGATTCTATCGGCTGATTATTCTCAGATTGAATTGCGTATCATGGCTGCGTTTGCCAAAGATGAGGCGATGTTGACCGCTTTTAATCAGGGAATTGATGTGCATAAAGCAACAGCTGCTAAGGTATTTAAGGTTAGTTTGGATGAAGTAACTTCTGAATTACGCCGAAGAGCCAAAGCGGTCAATTTTGGTATTATTTATGGTCAATCGGCCTTTGGTTTAGCAGGCTCTTTAGGCATCTCGCGGACGGAAGCGAAGGAAATTATCGATCAATATTTTGTCGAGTTTCCGAATGTCAAGTCATACATGGATGCGACCATTACCCAAGCACGTGAACTCGGGTATGTTGAAACGGTCCTCGGCCGACGTCGTTATTTGCGCGATATCTTATCTTCCAATATGAATGAGCGGAGTTTTGCGGAACGAAATGCTATTAATGCTCCTATTCAGGGTTCTGCGGCAGATATGATCAAAGTGGCCATGATTCAGATTCAATCGTTTATTGAGCGGGAAAACCTCAAATCACGTATGATTTTGACGGTTCACGATGAATTGGTTTTTGATGCTCATGTAGATGAAATTAATTACCTTCGCGAGAAGATTAATGAAATTATGTGTCAGGCCATGGATTTAGGTGTGGCCATGGAAACGGGTATCGGTGTTGGTATGAATTGGTTGGAAGCCCATTAATTTGCTTTGTTTTGAAGATATCGATTGCACTTTGTACCTTAAACGGAGAGAAATTTCTCCGGACTCAGCTAAGTAGTTTTGTTGACCAAACTATGCGTGCCGACGAGATTATTGTGTGCGATGAAGGGTCTACAGACCGTACCTTAGAAATTTTAGAACAATTTGCTGATCGACTTCCTCTGGTCATACACCGCAATCCGGAGCGTTTAGGTACCTATCATAACTTTGAAAAGGCGTTATCACTTTGTACGGGAGATTATATTTTCCCTGCGGATCAAGATGATTACTGGGATCACCAAAAGATTGAACGTATCTCAACTTACTTTAATCACCATGATCAAGCTGAAGTAGTTTTCACAGATGCCTTATTAGTGGATGAATTTGGCCAAATTTCTGGTAAAAAATTGTGGTCTACCTTTCGTTTTCGCGAGAGGCAGCAGCGGGAGTGGAGGGCTGGAAAATCATTAGATATCTTATTAGATGGTAATCGAGTTACCGGTTGTACCATGGGTATTCGTAAACGGTTTTTAGATAAAATTTCTCCTTTTCCAACGAATTTACCTTCCTTCTTTTTACATGATGCTTGGATGGGTATCTCGGCGGCTTTGGAAAACCGGATCGATTTTATTCCGGCCACCTATGTGCAGTATCGATTGCATTCAGAGCAGCAAGTGGGAGTTAAAGGAAATCCGGGAACGCCGCCAACAATGTGGGAGCGTATTCGGCGGCCACATGAGGATAAGGTGGGACCCTACCGCAAGAAATTAGCTTATTTAGTTGCACTTCGCGAAGCTGTTTCTGTGAAATTCCCCAATCAGCGATTTGAGCCTTTGGACTCCCGAATTGATTATTGGGATCGTCGGGCAAATTTGCCGGAAGCGCGTTGGAAGCGTTTGAAGAAAACCCTTCAAAACTTAATTTTAGGAAATTACCATCGGTATAAAGATATTGATTCGCCTGCAGAGACTCCGTATTTAATGTTCTTAGGTGATTTGATTGAGTAAAACATTTGGCTTTTAAATTCGTTTTGTTCTAAACGTAATCGTTATGAGATCATTTCCTTATTTTTTGTTTGCACTCGCATTGGCATTTCAGGCCTGTAGCCAAACCCCTAAAACTAAAATTTCTATGGATAAATTACCTGTAACCGAGACTGAGTGGAAAGCGAAGTTAAGTGATGATGAGTTTTATATTTTACGTCAAAAAGGTACGGAACGTCCATATACAGGTAAATTTCTAATGCACACTGAGCAGGGTTTTTATACTTGTCGGGGTTGCGGAACTCGTTTATTTAAATCAGATTCCAAGTTTGATTCTCACTGCGGTTGGCCTTCTTTCGATAAGGAAATCAAAGCGGGTGTCATTAAAGAAACGGCTGATTTGACTTTAGGGATGCGTCGGGTAGAAATTACCTGTGCGAAGTGCGGGGGTCATTTAGGTCACGTTTTTGATGATGGTCCTACGGAGACAGGGTTACGCTATTGCGTGAATTCGGTTTCGTTAGGGTTTGAGAAGCAGAAATAAATAGTTTACGCGTAGAGACGCAACACCTTGCGTATGTGCCATTTGTCATTTGTTTATGTCTAATCAACTGTTAGCACATTTTAAGAAAATATCCATTCTAACTGCTTCTTCTGAGGCTGCGCTGGCCTCACTTATTCAAACCCATTCAATTCCTAAAAATCAAGATTTACAACAAATCGGCCAAACCTGTAAGACCTTGTATTTTTTAAAAAAGGGCCTTGCTCGCATCTATTATTTTCAGGATGGAAATGATGTGACTGAAGGTTTTTACCTGCCATTTTGTTTGATTGCGCGTGCTGAAAGTTTGTTCGCGGGCATGCCGAGTAAAAAGGCAATTCAGGTTTTGGAAGATGCTGAAGTTTGGTCGATAGCTACGAGTGATCTTTTTTCCTTATATGAGACGCATCGTGATATTGAGCGATTATTCACTCGCATGTTTGAGCAGGCTTATGTTCAAACGATTCAGCGAATTGAAAATTTGCAGTTTCACACGGCTGAGGAGCGTTATCGTTTGCTCACTCAGGATCAACCGGATGTTTTGCGTAAAGCTCCCCTCAAATATATTGCCTCCTACTTGGGAATCACCCAAGTTAGCTTAAGTCGTATTCGCGCAAAGAAAAGTTAATTTAACATTTGATAAGTGTATTTGCCTACCAAGTAATGTCCTTTGTGGAACTAAATGGGTGGTATATGCAACTGGGTTTACGCCATAATTGGAGACAATTCAGCTTATTGGTTTTAGTTAATGCCTTTGTGGGTGG
>NZ_CBAUBA010000038.1:0-25466 GCF_964796385.1 Aquirufa sp.
CTCGAGTGCTTCGTCAAGTGTAAAGTGCGAAATATGCGTCGTTTTACGGAGTGCATTTATGACAATGACTTTGGATCCTCTGACCTTATCGAGCTCCTCGTCGGAAATAAAATTAGCATCCGTGATGTACGTAAAATCTCCAAAACGAAAGCCAAGCACGTCTAAATAATAATGCTTAACTAAAATGGGAATGATTGAAACGCCAGCAATGATAAATGGCCGATTTTCAATTTCGTGCACTTCGATTTCAGGTACTCCTGGATACTTGTCTTCAGCGAAAGCATAGGCAAATTCCTGCTTCAATTGCTCGATAACGGGGGCTTGTGCATACAAAGGAATACTTGACTTTTGGGCATAATTAAATCCGCGAATATCATCCATACCTGCGGTATGATCCTTATGTTCGTGGGTATATAAAACAGCATCTACGCGCTGAATACCCGCCCGTAAGATTTGTTGGCGAAAATCTGGCCCCGTATCAATGATGAAACTTTTGCCTTCGGTTTCAATATGCATGGAAACACGAAGGCGCTGATCGCATGGATCTGTGGAGCGACAAACTTCACAGGAACAGGCAATCATCGGAATCCCTTGAGAGGTCCCCGTACCCAGAAACCTTACGTGGACCTGGGACATCGAATTATTCAGTTAATGACTTAACTGTCGAAACGAGTGCGTCAAAATTAAGTGGCTTGGCCAAGAAATCATTGAAACCCGCGGCCTTGAAATCTTCCATGGAATAATTACGTGCATTACCTGTAATGGCAATCATCGGAATTTTTGATTTCTGGGAATCGGCGAGTGCACGAACGGCTTTGGCGCAATCCATACCGTCCATTACAGGCATATTGATATCCAATAAAAGCACATCAAAATCAGCTTTAGCTAATTCGTCTAACACTTGCTGGCCATTCTTAACTGCATGAATCTCAAAATTTTGAAACTCTAAAATTTTACGCGCTAAATTTTGGATGACAGAACTATCTTCGGCGATCAATACTTTTTTCATAGGAGTACGTTATACATGATAGAGGGAAACCTCACAATTGGGTAAAAATAGGGAAACAAAAGAAATTAAGCAATAAAAAAAGCGACCCTTTTGAGGTCGCTTTTAAAAAGAATTTGAATCACTTATTTCACATAGATGGAAACAGATGATTTATCCCAATCTAGGCTAATTTGTCCTTCTGGAGATACACTGATGTTGAATTGCTCAGTCATCGCATGCTCGCTAACTTTTCCAGTTACGCGCAACACATCTTTTTCTGCTTTGTAGGTATATGCACCCCATTGCTTTGAATCGCTATTAAAAATAACCGTCCATTCGGTAGGGCCCGGGATAGAAAATAAAGAGTAAACTCCTTTTGCCAACGGCTTTCCTTGGATTGTAACATCATTCGAAAATTCGATGATTGTCGCATCATTCGCTCCTGTTCTCCAAACTTCTCCGTAAGGGACTAACGCTTTTTGTTCTTTAGTACCAAACACCAAACGTCCCTTTACAGAAGGCTTCGCGTATTTTACCATAACTTCTGTCTTGCCCACTTTTTGAATAACAACTGCTGGTGGCGATGCAGGAGCTTTTTGTGCAAAAGCACCAAAACTCAACACACTCATTAAAATCACTAAGTACTTTTTCATAATTCGATTTCGTTTAAATTTTTTTACAAATTAAGCCAATAATTCAATTTCAACACTAAAGATCTGTTCCGAATTTGAAAGGTCTCCGGAAAATAATTATCCGTATACACCAAAAACAAATCCGAAGCTGGTTTATAACGCCATTGAAGTCGCGCATTCAAATTGATATTTTTGGTTTGTTGGTTCAATTGAAAAAACGTAGCAAAGAACAATTTGTTTGAAAATGTAATATCTATTTTCGGGCGAACAATCCAAAACTGCGAGGAAACCTTTTTGGCAGCCATCTTTTCAGTACCCGGAATTTCCACATCCTGGATGTCATTATAATCAACCGCCACCGAAACGGAGCCAAAAGGCTGGAATCGATAACCAATATCACCCGTGATCCCTGTGCGCCAGCCATTTCCAAAATATCCACCCACACGCGAGGTCAATAAATAGGTAAATGCTTTTATGGGTGATGAACTATAACGCATATTCAAGGCATACCAATCATGCTCTGAACCACGCAAAAGAGCGGTATTGCCCATTCGCGTAGCATCGAAATTGTACTGCAACTTGACAAAATCATGCGATAAAAAAACGCCAAAGTTAGAGCGATCTTTCATCGTACCACTGTAGGATACATATGTTGTGTTATCTGTGTATGCCCCTTGGTTGTTCCAAAAAGACACGGACATCACCTTCAATGTCGTATAAAATAAATTAGTGTTTTTATTATTAGGATAGAATATTTTGGCCGCTTCGGGTTGAATCTCGAGGTAGTTGACACGAGGAACATAGCCAACTTCCGGGTTATAATTCTCACCAACCCACTGTTCTTTAATCGAGAAAGCCCAATCGTTATCCGCGTAAGCTAATGAAGCCGCTTGAGAAAAGTCACGCGCTTTGTTTAACGGACTGATTGTATTCGCATAGAAAAGCGAGCCCGTCCAAAAATTATCTTTGGACGCTAAATTATACTCAAATCCTACATCCCGGTTATAGGACTGAAATCCATTTGTTTTTTGCAACTCGGTGTCAATAAATGACTGTTTATTGACCATATAAACACCAAAGTTTGACCGAGCAAATAGCTTCCGTTGGAGTGCCACCATCGAAAAGTTTTGCGTTGGAATACCTTTTGCGTCGATGCGCTCCGACTGCACATTCAACGCGCCAATGCGCCAATCTTGATTTAATTTGCCACTCAAACGGGCACCATAGGTAATGGGTGTTTGTTCATAAATACCGGTTTTGGGATTGAGGGCTATTCCTATCCGCCGCGAGAAAAATGGCCGAATACTCTCAGTTCCAAAGCCATCAAACAAATCTGAATTCTCAATAAAAAACTGCCTTCTTTCCGGGTAAAACAACTCAAAGCGGTCCAAGTTGGTTTGTTGGCGATCCACATCCACCTGCGAAAAATCCGGATTTAGGGTCATATCTAAATTCAAACCCGAATTAATCGAAACCTTAATATCTCCTCCGATTTGATTCCGAAAGGTCGTTGGGGATTTCGACTCATAGTTGGCAGTCGCCCCCGATAACACATACGGAATAAACGAAATGTTCTTTTTGGGAGCCGGTGGAGGGGTATCCCAAACAAGCACTCCAGCGTAAGCGAGCGAGGCTGTTGGAAATTGACGTGGCACAGGTGCCCAAGCAGATTTTTCTTTGGCCTTTAAATCATAGCGAGAGAAGTTGATGCCCCAGCGCTTCACATTATCCTTGTATCGGATCGACTTAAACGGAATGGCTGCTTCAAAAATCCATGAATCGGTTTTGTAGGTCGTAGCGGATTCCCATTTGTTATCCCAATTCAGATTTACTTTGGCCCCTTCTGACATCTGGCCGTCCCATTGCGCACCTGCGGCATTTGCACCAAATGCAAAACCGGTCGTTTTATCTTCGAACGTATCGATAAAAACTAGAAAATTATCATTCACACCAAAAGCAAAATCCCGCTTCATGGATTCAACTACATAAGCGCCAGGTTCTTTCAAAAAACATTCCGCTGATATGTATATATATTTGTCATCGTAGGCAATTTTTACATCTGTACGAACCTGCGCGCACAAAGAATCGTAGGGATTACACATGACGAAGTCGCTCACTGCGGCTGATTCTAGCCAAGCGTTTTCATTTAATACCCCATCGATTTTAATCTGCCCCGTACTTTTTTTGATATTTACTTGGAAACGTTCGTTGATTTTTTGCGCATTGGCATGGCCAACAAACAATAATAGGAAGCAAACGAGAAGTAGCAATCGATTCATAGGTTTCAAATAGGTCTTACAGAAAAACAAAGGTAAGTTATTTTCACATGAGACTTGTGGGTCTTATGGGGCTTGATTATTTTTGTACCATATTTAACCGAGACTACCCATGGGAAGAGCCTTCGAATTCCGAAAAGCGAGAAAGTTTAAACGTTGGGGCCAAATGGCCAAAACCTTCACCAAAATAGGTAAAGACATCGTGATTGCTGTGAAAGCAGGTGGCGGCGATCCTGCATCGAATTCGCGTTTACGTGCCATCATTCAAAATGCAAAGGCCGTTAATATGCCAAAGGAAAACGTAGAGCGCGCAATCAAACGTGCGACTTCGAAGGACCAAGAGGATTACAAAGAGATTGTGTACGAAGGATATGCGATGCATGGCATCGCGATTTTAGTAGAAACAACCACAGATAACATTAACCGTACCGTGGCAAATATCCGTTCCTCATTTACAAAATGTGGCGGATCTTTAGGAACTACGGGGATGTTGGACTTCATCTTCGCCCGCAAATCAGTCTTTAAAATTGCCGCCAAACCGGAAATCGATTTGGAGGAATTGGAATTTGAGTTGATTGACTTAGGTGGTGACGAAGTATTTTTAGATGAGGAGACGAATCAAATCAACATTTATGGTGAGTTCACGGCATTCGGTGGGATACAGAAATTTTTGGAAGAGCGTGGATATGAATTAATGGGTGCGGATTTCGAGCGTATTCCAGATGAAACGAAAGAATTGACAGATGCGCAAGTGGCCGATGTTGAAAAACTCATCGAGCGACTTGAGGAAGACGACGATGTGCAGAACGTCTACCATAATATGGGATAGTCATTTCCTGAATAGGGAACATGTGTTTTTCCCCTTAGCTTTGGCAAACCTCAAAGGTTTGCCAAAGCTCAAAACCATGAATCCGAGTCCTACGGTTTCAGACGATATAAATACGGTGCTTTGTGAGCGCCTCCGGTGAATTTCTTTTCAATCCGCACGAGAATATCTAAACTTAACATCTTGCGCTGAAAATTAGTCCGCACAATTTTTTTGTCCAAAATCGTCTCATACACCGCTTGAATTTCCGACATTGTAAAGGTATCCCCCAATAATTCAAAAGCAATTAATTTTTCATCCAAGGACTGCCTCATGGCTTCTAAAGCCTTATTCACAATCTTATTATGATCTAAAAATAGATGAGGTAGGGCTGCAATATCAACCCAATCTGCGGCATCTGAAATATCTCCAGGATTAACCACCACCTTGGAATAATCAACCAAGGCATAATAACCAATGGTTATGTAACGCTTTGACATCCAAGATAAATCATCATCGGGGGATCCCATCGCCGTAGTAACGCTTCGATGCTCCTCCGCAGCTCGATCATTCCGCTCTAAATCGCCAAAGGTATAAAATTGCTCTAAGTAAATATCTGTTAATCCGGTACGCTCGTACAATACCCGCGCCGCCGCCTGATCAACATTTTCTTCCACCCCCACAAACCCACCGGCCAAAGACCAGACATGCGTATTGTGAAATTTCAGCAATAAGACTTTCAACTGATTTTCATGGAAACCAAAAATCACACAGTCAACGGAAATTCCTGGCAACCAAAGTTCTGTTTGTTTAAATCTACTTAACATATTTTAGAACAAATGCGCGAATTTGATTCGCAAAAATTACATATCCTTTCTCATTTAAATGGAGCCTATCCGCTACAAAAATATCGGTCATTAATGACCCATCGGGCAAGAAAAATGGCGAATGCATATCTATAAAATATCCCCCTTTAGCCTTAATTAATGCATTTAACTCTCTTTGTTTTTCCCGTAAAGCTACTCGATCAATACTCGGCCGAGCCGCCACATAAACAAAATTTGCACCTGGCACCTGTTTAGCTAAACGCGCTTTAAACTCATCATACTCCGCAGCAATCACCACAGGCGCCTTGCCCTGGGACAAATCGTTATCCCCCTCATACATAAAAACCCATGTAGGCTGATACTTTGCCACCATACGATCAAAATAATATAAGGCCTCAGCTAAGGTAGACCCACCAAATCCACGATTAATCGCGGATGGTAACCCCTGAATATCCCTAGTAAATGTCTTCCATAATCTAAAACTTGAAGAGCCAATAAAAAGCATTTGTCCTTTGGCGGGCATGGCCAACGAGTCTTGTTTCTCATAAGCTAAAATCTCTTTCTCATACTTATTGAGCTTATTTTGAGCCAGTAAACTACTGCTTACAAAAAGCAATAAGGCAACTAATATCTTATTCATTTGGATATGTTAAACCTATCTGAGCACGTATTTCATCTAATAAACCCATCAATTCCTGGCTAAATTGATGCGACATCCAAGCATTTTCCGCGCGTCCTGCATGCAAATCTTCCTGCACCGCATCCGCCTCATAACTATAGCCCCAACCCAAACGCTCCGTCTCCATCACAGTCTCCACCCCACCATAAATCGTCAAGGTCATTCCCTTCGTTTCATGAAAACGCGGATGCATATAAATTTTTCCAAGCGTACCATATACCGTACATGTTGTATCCGTTTGCGCAGCAAATGTCGAAAATAAACTTGCCGTAGCACCTGATGCATAGCTCGTAGCAATCGAACAATTCATGTCTACACCCGAAGGAGCCATCACACCCGTCGCCTTCATTTCAAGCGGTTGGCCTAATAACAGTTTCGAAATAAATAAAGGATAAATACCGATGTCCAACAAAGATCCACCTGTCAAATGCGGATTAAACCAACGCGCCTCCTCATCATAAACCGCCTTAAAGCCAAAATCTGCAACCACATGCTTGATTTCGCCGATGGCACCCGATGCAATAATCTCTTGTAATTTGGCAATAGACGGATGAAAACGTGTCCACAAAGCCTCCATTAAAAACAGCTTCTTTTCACGCGCCTTCGAAATCATCGCAGCAACCTGCATGCTATTGATGGCGAAAGCCTTTTCACATAACACAGGAATACCCGCTTCCAAACACAATAGCGTATGCTCATAATGCAAGCCATGCGGCGAAGCAATGTAAACAACATCGATTTCGCCACTCGAAAGCATTTCCTCATACGACCCAAAGGTCTTCACAGATGAGTCATAATGGGAAGCAAATTCCTGAGCCCGTTTGATATCCCGAGAGGAAACAGCGGCTAAATAGCCATTTTTGGCATGCGTAAGATCGTCGGCAAATTTACGCGCAATGCCTCCGCATGCGAGTATGCCCCAACGAATGGGTTGATCTGTTTTCATAGTCGGTTTAAATTATAAGGAACCCAAAGTAGCTATTAAAGCCTCCACCTGGTCTAAATTTACTGCAGGAAAATTTGCAATACGTATTTGAGTCTCCTTCATTTTTCCATATCCCGCACCCAAAATAAAGTCATTTTTTGCCTGTACTTGTTTGATCACATCGCCAGCCATCTGCTTGCAGTTTAAGACCACGACAGTCGCCGAACGATGTGATTCATTCGTTACAAATATGTCAAATTGGTCCGACTTCTTTGCAAAATCATATAAAGCTTTTGCTTTGCGATCTGTCTCCTTCCGCATAACGTTCACACCAATGCGATTGAAATCCTCTGCCACTTTACCCAACACATAAATCCCCATCACATTGGGCGTTTCAGGAGTTTCGAAATTCTTATAATTCTCCCAAAGACTCGGAAGTGAATGATAGGTTCCCACGGTTTCGCCGTGAAGTTTCATGCGCTCCGCCTTCGCTAGCATCTTTTCATTCGCAATCCAAACACCTAAACCTGCCGGCATTCCAAATGCTTTTTGCACCGAAAACATCGCGGAATCAACTAAATTGAAATCTAAATTCGGATAAGGAGCGGATGAAACCATGTCCACCATCACCAACTTATCTTTGTGTGCCTTCTTAATCTTATGGATCTCAGCCGCGCGCATCTGAACACCCGAACTGGTTTCATTAGCCGTGCAACAAATCAACTCAGCATATTCTGGTACCGTCACTTCTGCCGCATCAAAACCCTCACCAAAAGGTTTGTGCATCGCATGCGCATATTTGTGAAGCTCTTGTGAAAAATCAAAAAACTTCTTCGAAAACGACCCATTCACCAAGTGAAAACTTTCATGCTCCACGGAATTCATAATCGCTCGCTCCCAAATTTCCGTAGCCGATCCTGTGAATAACACCGCAGTCTCTTTCGGCAAGGCAAATAATTGGCGCAACTGCTCATCGGTATGTTGGTAAATCTTACGAAATGCCCCCGAACGATGTGAAATCGATCCAATATTTTGACGAAATGCTGCTGCATAATGTGCCTCAACAGTAGGAAATAAGGCAGCAGGACCGGGTGTAAAAAACGTGCTCATATTAATATAACATTCTGAATTTGATCGTGTTATCAATCAATTTCAACTCATTGACAATTTCCTCCGCATATTCTTTCGCGACATCCGTAATCACATAACCCGTCTGCTCCGTCGTTTTCAAATATTGACCGATGATATTCACATGATATTTGGCAAATACATTATTGATTTGTGCCAATATACCCGGCACATTGTGGTGTATATGCAATAAGCGGTGTGCATTTTCCAAAGGCGGCAACTGCAATTCTGGAAAATTCACAGAACCATAGGTACTTCCATTATTCATGAATTGCAACAACTTCGAAGGCACAAACTCCCCGATATTTGCTTGCGCTTCTTCCGTACTTCCACCGATATGTGGCGTCAAAATTACATTGGGTAAGCCGCGCAACTCATTGATAAATTCCTCATCATTCGTTTTAGGCTCATACGGAAATACATCAATTGCCGCACCCCAAACCTTACCTGACTTAATCGCCTCCACTAATGCTGGGATTTGAACAACATGCCCACGCGACAAGTTTAGGAAGATGGCATTGTCCTTCATCCACGAAAATTCTTGTTGGCCAAATATATCCGTATTTGATTTTCGCCCATCCACGTGCATACTCACGAAATCAACGGTTGATAATAATTCTTTTAGACTATTGCATTTCTTCGCATTACCGAGCGCTAATTTGTCTACGATATCGAAAAAATAAACTTCCATTCCGAGCGCCTCCGAAATAACTGAAATCTGTGTTCCGATATTTCCGTAACCAATTAAACCGATTTTCTTACCCCGAATTTCATATGAATTAGTCGCTGATTTATCCCAAATACCGGCGTGCATCTTCGTAGATTTTTCGAAAATGTTACGGGTCAACATCACCATTAAACCGATTGATAATTCCACAACACTTCGTGTATTTGAATAAGGCGCGTTAAAAACGGCAATTCCACGATTCTCACATTCCGCCAAATCAATTTGGTTGGTACCAATGCAAAAAGCCCCCACACACATCAATCTAGCTGCATTTGGATGTTCGAGTACCTTCTTTGTCAAATTGGTTTTTGAACGCAAACCTATAATAGAAACATCTTTGATTTTCTCAATCAGCTCATCCTCGTCTAAAGCGCCCTTCAACAGCTCAACTTGGAAGCCTTCTTTTTTAAATACTTGAACCGCCGCCGGGTGTACGTTCTCTAATAATAAAACTTTGATACGTGATTTAGGATAGGACTGTGCCCGACTTAAGCCATTGAGATATAAAAACTCATCCAAAGATGGGACAACAAAATCCGCTTTATCGGTCACCGCTTTGCGTGAAACGTTCTCTGTAAATGCAAAGAATTTATTGGCCAAACCGGCCTCGCGTAATTCGTAATCTGTATATCCATCACCGATCACATAGACTTCTCCGTCTAAGGCTAAAGATTGCAATAAACTTACTTTGCCGCGATCTTGTGAAAGCAAGTTGGCTTGATCATATCCCGTAATGGTGCCGTCGGCCGCATACGTAAACGTATTCGCATACACATTCGCAGCTGCAATACCCATCTCCTCTACGACAGGAACGATAAAATCTTTAAAGCCGCTGGAGACAATCAAAATTTGATCTGCATGTTCTTTAATAAACGCTTTATTGCGTTTAAATGACTCAGAAATTTTTCCTTTTAAGAAGGTGATTAACAGGTCAACATGCGAACGATTCGCAGGCAATAACGCCACGCGATCTCGCAACGAATCTGCGAATGAATAATTTCCGGTCATCCCTTTGTCGGTGATTTCGCGAATTTTTCCAACGATCTCCCCTTGTTTGGCATTCCCTTCCAAAGCGATACGCGCTAATTCATCGAGTCCCTCGACTTTCGTGAATGTACTGTCAAAATCAATGACAATCGTTAATTGTTCCAGCTCCTTAGTTGACATATTATCAAATTTCAATTTCCTTAAACCATGCTTCAGCCCGCTGCTCGGACCAAGTTTTACCTCGGTAGTTACGAGGGAAAAAACCGCAATGCCCTCCTTGTTTAGACAATTCAATCTGAACATAGTCGGACTGAATCACTTCAGGAAGACATTCCTGCGATAAAAATGGATCGTTTTTCGCGTTGACCACGAGGGTCGGAACGCGAATCCCACCTATGAAATACAAGGAACTATTTTGTTCATAATAGTCCTCAGCATCCTTAAATCCATGTAAAGGCCCCGTAATTACATTATCAAAATCGTACAAACTACCAATGGAAGAAAGCATGGCCGGCGTAATATCTTGTGGATATCGGGCCGACTTTTCAGTTACTTTTTCTAATAGCGTTTGTAAGAAGCGATGCGTGTAGAGGCGGTTTCCCCAACGGGCCAATTGCTGACTACTGCTGGAAAGGTGTAAAGGTACAGAAAATGCTACAGCTTTTCGAACGAATTTTGAAGCTTTTTCCCCATTTTCCCCCAACCATTTTAAGGTCAAGTTGCCACCTAAACTAAACCCAGCCAGGAAGATATCACGGACGCCCAGCGAAATCGCATGGTTGATAACGTAATCTAAATCATCCGTGGCTCCACTGTGGTAAAACCGCAAATTTCGATTTGGCTCCCCTGAGCAACTCCGATAATTCCAGGCGAGCGCATGAAAATCAGGAAGAGAGCGAATTAGACCGGTGATGTAATGCCGCCGACTGCCACCCTCCAAGCCATGAGAAACAATAAGCAACGGTTTTTGGATCAGTTCCCCGGAACGTATATGCCAATCTAAATCTAAAAAATCACCATCTGGCAATTCCAATCGCTCTGTGTAAGCATGGGTTTCAGGTATTTCCCGAAAAAGTGCCGGATAAATACTTTGCGAATGACCCTCTGGCAACCAAATTGGCGGCTTGTATGCGTGCATTAAATAAAGAAATCTGGAATTAAAGAACGGTCGTCCACATTGGGATCAACTTTATACGAACTAAAATCAGTAACCCCAGCCTCAGCTAAGACGGCGTCATCGATAAAATAATTTCCTGAACAAGTTTTAAAATCACGTGCTAAAATTTCAGCGGCAGCATCCGCCATGATCGTTGGCTTACGCGCATTCCGCATCATCTCACCATTCCCAACCGCAAATTCGATAGCAGCTGTGGCAATAATAGTCCGCGGCCATAATGAATTAAAAGCAACTTTACCCTCAAATTCAGCTGACATCCCCAGCGTTACTAATGACATACCAAATTTTGCCATCGAATAGGCTACATGATGCTTAAACCAACGTGCCTCAAAATTCAAAGGAGGCGAAAGGGTTAAGACATGTGGATTTTCAGACTTGAGTAAATGAGGTAAACATGCACGCGAAACCAAGAATGTTCCTCGGGCATTTACGCCGTGCATTAAATCAAAGCGCTTCATTTCTGTTTGAAGTGATCCGGTCAACTGGATAGCTGAAGCATTATTGATTACAATATCGATCCCTCCAAAGGTGGCAACCGCTTGATTGACCGCTCCAAAAACCTGATTTTCATCACGAATGTCAACCATGCAGGGCAGGGCACGACCTCCTAAGCGTTCGATTTCAGCTGCGGCGGAAAAAATAGTCCCTTGCAATTTAGGATGTGGCTCAGCTGTTTTAGCGGCAATAATGATATTTGCACCCAATGAGGCTAATTTTTTAGCTATTTCCAAGCCGATACCACGTGAGGAACCCGTTATGAAAACGGTTTTGTTTTTGAAGTTCATGTGAGTCAATTTAAACTTTATCTAAATTACGATTTTATTGCAAAGACTTGTCAAATTTTAATTTTTGCGTTGTACTTTTGTAAACTTGTTTTTGCATCCTATATCGAATGATCACACCGTTTAAGTTAGTAAGTATTTCTCATCGCAGTGCGCCACTCACGATTCGTGAGATGGTATCAATGAACGAGGAAGAAAGTCGCGCTTTTACGCTCAAGTGTAAAGATTTATTTGGCTTACAAGAATTATTGATTGTATCGACGTGCAACCGCACCGAACTATACTATACTTCTCCGGAATCTATCTCAAATGACTTAATTAAGGCATTGTTAATCGAAAAAGGATTAACAAATATTACTGATTATGCGCATTATTTCGTTCAAATGGATGAAACGAGTGATTCTTTAATACACCTTTTTGAGGTTGCTACTGGTTTACAATCCAAAGTTGTAGGTGACTTACAGATACCTAATCAGATCAAAAGAGCGTACCAACTAGCGGCTGATTTGAACATGGCGGGTCCGTATTTGCATCGTTTAATGCATACCATATTTTATTCAAACAAGCGTGTTGCGCAAGAAACTTCGTTCCGCGATGGAGCAGCTTCTGTTTCATATGCCACTGTTGCCTTAGCTGAAGAATTATCGCAAGCTTTGGCTGCTCCCAAAGTCCTTATTTTAGGCTTGGGTGAAATTGGGATTGACGTTTGTAAAAACTTAGAGGATAAAGATTTTGCTGAGGTGACGGTCATGAATCGGACCATCGAAAAAGCTGAACGTGTGGCCCAAGGGAAAAACTTCCGTGTCGCTCCATTTGAAGATATGTGCCAAGAAATCGAAGCGGCCGACATCATTATTTCGTCTATTCGCACGGATTCGCCGATCATCACACAAGAGAATTTGAAAGCCATGCAATTGCTTTCATTTAAATATTTTATAGATCTATCCGTACCACGCAGTATCGAAGAGGGTGTAGAAAAGGTTTCTGGAGTTTTATTATATAACATTGACACGTTGAAAGAACGTGCAGACGAAGCTTTAGCTGCTCGTATGGCGTCCATTCCAGATGTGCGCGTAATCATTGAGGAAAGCATAGATAGCTTCAATGATTGGTCTAAAGAGATGGAAGTTTCTCCTACCATCCATAAGTTAAAAGGTGCGCTTGAGCAAATCCGTAAAGAAGAAATCAATCGTCACCTGAAAGGTCTAAGTGCAGAAGAAGTGGAGAAATTAGAAAAAATCACAGCTTCTTTGGTCCAAAAAATCATCAAACAACCCATCATTCATTTGAAAGCCGCTTGCAAACGCGGTGATTCTGAAGCTATGGTGGATGTATTGAATGACCTCTTCAACCTCGAGCAATTCGAAGAGCACGAATCCTAATCGCATGGACAGCGCATTACTGACTAAATTGGCCCGCTATTGCGCCTATCAGGAACGCTGCATCTCAGAAATCAAACTAAAAATTCAGGAATTAGACGGCGCTGACCTGCAGGACGATTATATCCAGTGGTTGCAAGAAAACAATTACCTGAATGAGCAAAGATTCATTGGTCTATTTATCCGCTCCAAATTCAACCAGAAAAAGTGGGGCCGCGGGAAAATTCAATTTGAATTGCGCAAAAAAGGAATTTCAGATTCGGACATACAAGCGCATTGGGATGAAATTGCAGAAGCAGATTACACCGAAGCCCTAAAAGTCCTATTAGAAAAAAAAGCATTTTCGCTCAAATCAGGAACTCCGAACGAAAAATACCAAAAGTGTTACCGGACGGGTTTGTCTAAAGGCTTCGAGCCTAGTCTTGTTTCTCAGGTCTTGAAAGGTCTTTTTCCGAAGGGATTTGCATAAAATCATTTTTTTCCTACCTTTGAGACATGGATTTCAAATCAACTACTTATTACTTAGGTTATTATTACGCAGGATACTACGTCTGCGCGTAACCGGTTTGATAGGTTTTTGATGTTAACTTATTTTCGCCGGCCTGTGAGTCGGCATTTTTATTATATGAGCTTTTCTATTTCACCCGCTTCGCGTTTAAAGTCCGTAGAGGAATACTATTTCTCCACAAAACTCAAGCAAATCGCAGCATTGCGCGCCGCCGGTATTCCCGTCATTAACCTAGGTATAGGTAGTCCAGACCTCGCTCCTGCTACGGAAACGATCGAAACCTTGACTTTATCTGCAGCTAATCCTGCCAACCACGCCTACCAAGGGTATCAAGGAATTCCTGCGTTACGTGAGGCATTTGCAGCATTTTACGCTAAACATTACGGGGTGACGGTAGATCCAGCTTCTGAAATATTGCCATTAATCGGTTCCAAAGAAGGCATCATGCACATTGCCATGGCCTATTTAGAGGCAGGGGATGTGACGTTGATTCCGAATCCGGGCTACCCAACTTACCAAGCGGCGTGCTCACTGGCTGGGGCAACGGTTCAAGCATACGAATTAACGGAAGCGAATGGTTGGCTGCCTGATTTAGATACCTTGGAAAAACAAGATTTGTCTAAAGTAAAAATCATGTGGGTGAACTATCCACACATGCCCACGGGTGCCAAAGCAGATGTAGCGTTTTTTACTAAACTGCGCGATTTCGCGATTCGCCATTCTATACTATTAGTTAATGATAATCCATACAGTTTTATCTTGAATGATAATCCCATGAGCATGTTGGCCGTACCCGGCATGAAAGACGTAGCCATTGAATTAAATTCACTTTCCAAATCTCACAATATGGCCGGTTGGCGCATCGGTGCGGCATTCGGTCGGGCGGAATTATTGGGACCCGTGTTGAAATTCAAGTCCAACATGGACTCTGGTATGTTTTTACCATTGCAAGAAGCTGCGGTGAAGGCATTATCATCAGATTCATCTTGGTTTGCTCGTCAGAATGAAATCTATAAGTCGCGTCAAAAGAAAGTATTTGAATTATTAGATTTATTGGATTGCGTGTATGATTCAGCGCAAACCGGCATGTTTGTTTGGGCTCGCGTGCCTGCATCCATTGAAACTGGCTATGCACTCTCCGACCAGGTATTGGATGAAAATGCGGTGTTTATCACCCCTGGGGGTATTTTTGGCACACAGGGCAACGGGTATGTGCGGATTTCGTTATGTGCCAAAGAAGAGGTTTTTCAAACGGCGATAGATCGCATTAAAAATCACAGCAATGGAATCTAAGAAAGTTGGAATTATTGGTATTGGGTTAATAGGCGGATCTATCGCGAAAGGCTTACGATCATCTGGCTGGGCATCGGAACTTATTGGAATTGAAGCTAATCCAGCTCATGCGATCAAGGCGCTTTCCTTGCGGTTAGTTGACGAAGTTTTACCTTTGGCAGAAGCCATTGACCGCGTGGATATCTTTGTTTGCGCAACACCGGTAGACGTTTTGGTACAAATCATTCCACATGTTTTGGATCAGTTAAAGCCGGGCCAAATCGTGATTGAAGTTGGCTCAACCAAAACTCCTGTATATAATGCATTGAAGAATCACCCCAAACGCGCGCAATTTGTTTCCACGCACCCGATGGCTGGAACGGAATTTTCAGGTCCAGAAGCCGCGGTTGAAGGATTATTTATGGGCAAACGAGGTGTCATCTGTGATAAGGAATTAAGTTCGACCGATACTATAGAGACTATTGAAAGTTTATATCGAGATGGGTTGGGCATGAACTTGATTTACATGGAATCGATTGACCACGACGTGCATACGGCCTATATCTCACACATATCGCATATTTGTTCGTTTGCGTTAGCAACAACAGTTTTGGAAAAAGAAAAGAATGAGGAACGTATTTTTGAATTAGCTTCAACGGGTTTTGAATCTACGGTTCGTTTGGCGAAATCTTCGCCGGAAACGTGGAGTCAGATTTTTCATCAAAACCAAGAGAATGTCATCGATGTATTAGACGAATACATTAACACCCTATTAAAATACAAAGGACTGATGTTGTCCGGAAGTTACGATAAATTGAAAGATGAGCTAGGTAAGGCAAACGATATTGGCCGTATCCTGAATAAACATTAAAAAAGCCCCGACTTACATCGGGGCTTTTTTTTAGTTTCCTTTCGGAGCTCGGTAAACTACAGGCTTCCACGTATTATTCTTTCCATTGATGTCAGGGAAGACATGGTCAGGATCTATCGTCACCGATTTGATCGGTAGGTTAGTTGCGGTTTTAAATGTCCATGAAGCACCACGCTGCCAAATCTCCACTGGAAACGTGAAACGTTCTTTTGCGCCACCTGCCATTTCAACTTCAACAATTGCTGGCATGGCCATCTTGTCTAAGTTTTCAATCGTGATTAAAGCACCTTTGGCAGGATCTTGATCAATGTAAACGACATCTTTCACCGACTGATCAAGTTTCCATAATTCGTAGAACCAGGCACGCCAGAACCAACCTAAATCTTCGCCGGCACCATCTTCTATGGCACGGAAGAAATCACGTGGTGTCGGATGTTTGAAAGCCCAATTTTTGATATACTGCTTGAGTGCGTAATCAAAACGATCTGCACCTAAGATATTTTCACGTAAAATCCGTAAACCAAAACCTGGTTTATTGTATGCCTCCCAACCTAAATTACGTGCTTGAATAACATCCGGTATCGACATGATCGGATCAGCTTCTGCACGGAACATGCGGGGAGCGATTTGATGCATATCAAACTTTGGATTCTTGTACTCACCTTTGTTGAAGGCATCTGTTGAGTAGAAATTAATAAATGTATTAAACCCTTCATCCATCCAAGCGAACTTACGTTCGTTTGTTCCTACGATCATCGGGAACCAGTTGTGACCAAATTCGTGATCTGTCACACCCCATAAAGACGCGGTTTGGTCGCGGTAGCCGCAGAAAATAATGCCTGGATATTCCATACCTGAAACGATTCCCGCCACATTCGTAGCAACTGGATAGGTATATTCGTATAACCAATTCGAGTAATGCTCGATGGAAGCCTTCACGTATTCAGTAGAACGTGCCCAAGCTTTATCTCCGTCTGATTCAATCGGATAAACCGAAACAGCGGTAGCTTTTTTACCACTAGGCAAATTGATCATAGCTGCATCTTGAATGAAGGCTTTCGAGGTAGCAAAAGCCACATCACGCGCATTCTTAATCGCAAATTTCCATGTCAAACGATCTTTAGCCGGACGAGAAGCTGCATCAGTGACCTCTGCAGCTGAGCGAATAACAACTATTTTGTCTGATGCTTTTGCTGCAGCCCAACGCTTCATTTGCTCTGCTGTGTACACCTCCGCTGGATTCAACAATTCACCCGAACCTACCACAATATGTGAAGCAGGCACATTGATGGAGTACTCAAAATTTCCATATTCTAGATAGAACTCGCCTGCTCCTAAATAAGGTAACACATTCCATCCTTCAATGTCATCATATACACACATGCGTGGAAACCATTGGGCAACCGTATACACATCGCCGTTTTTGGTTTCCTGAATTCCCATCCGGTCTGAACCGTTTTTCGGGGAAGTAAATGAATAAACGATTTTGATTTTTGCGATACCCGCTTTCTCCATTAATGGGGTTGCTAAGCGAATTTGCATCCGGGTATCTTCCACAATAAAGTTGGCCGGTTTCCCATCAACCAAAACACTTTCAATCGCATAACCACCATCAAAAGCGACGTTACCAAAACGACCTCCCAACACAGGGGTTGTTTTGCCTCCGCGCGATTGCGTGTTAAACGAATTTTGGTCTAATTGTAACCAAAGAAAAGGCAATTTATCGGGAGAATTATTTTTGTAGGTAATTTCAACATCCCCTGAAATCTTACGTTTGGTGTCGTCTAATGAAGCGGATATTTTATAATCAGCGACATTTTGCCAATAAGCGGGCCCAGGCGTTCCGGCTGCAGAGCGAGCGGAAGAAACGGGGCCATAATTCCAAAGTGGATGAAATAATTCGTACGCATTGTATTGCGCAAATGTTTGGGCAGTACAAAAGAGGAAACTTAGGGTAATTAATTTTTTAAACATTAGGATGAAGTTATAGGTAATAAATTATTCAAAAATGGTTAAAATCTCGTCATCAAGCAAACGTTTTGTCAAACCTAAGGCCTTAGGAACCTCATAATGGTAGAAAAACTTCATGGTATGGATCTTATCTTGGTAGAAAGCTTGCTCGCCGCTATTATTTGCTAACGCCTCCGCTGCCACATTTCCTTGCTTCAACCATTGCCAAGCAACAACAATCAAGCCAAACAATTCCATATACAACGTGGAGTCGGCAAGGAATACATCCGGCTGAGCGGCTTTGCTTAATTTGTGCATGGTTACTTGATTGAGACTAGCTAATTCGTTGGCCAACATCTCTGCGTAGGGTTTCGTTTTCTCCTGTGACATCCCTTTTTGGATATCAGCTTGGATCAATTTTACCAAAGCTTGAACTGCTTTTCCTTGTGCGCTTGGGATTCCGCGGCCCAACAAAGTTAAACCGTGAATACCGGTCGTTCCCTCATAAATGGACATAATTCGGGCATCACGTACCATTTGTTCCAGCGGAAAATCTTCAGTATACCCATACCCGCCTAATACTTGAAGCCCTTGATTAACGGCTAAGAATCCTTGCTCGGCGGGATATGTTTTCGCGACAGGAGTCATCAGATCCAACAATATTTGTGCTTCTAATTGTGCATCTCCTTCTAAACATTTTGAATAATCTTCCCAAAGAAAACATTGGAAGAGAAGACCCATCGCGCCTTCAACGATTGATTTTTGATAGTACAACATTCGTTGCACATCGGGATGATTTTGAATCAGTGTAGGTGGAGTCTCCGGATCTTTATTCGTCAACTTTCTTCCTTGGCTACGTTCTGAGGCATATTGTTTGGAGAAATGATATGCAGCTGAAGCGATGTAGGCGGCGCCCATGCCCACGCCTAAACGTGCTTCATTCATCATTTGGAACATGTACATGAGGCCTTTATTAGGCTCACCTACTAGGTGGCCAATCGAATCGCCTTGATCGCCAAAGGATAAATGTAAGGCTGGAGTTGCCTTTTGCCCCATTTTGTGATAGAGGCCCATCGACAAAACTTCGTTGGAAACCCATTCCCCGTTTTCTTGTCGGCGCTTGGGAACCACAAACAATGAAATACCTTTCGTTCCTTTGGGTGCTCCTTCTAAACGGGCTAAAACTAAGTGGATGATGTTTTCTGAAAAGTGATTATCGCCTCCAGAGATGAATATTTTTTGGCCTTTGATGGCGTAGGATCCATTTCCTAAATCTTTGGCAGTTGTCGTCACATCGTTCAACGAACTTCCTGCTTGTGGTTCTGTCAAACACATGGTGCCTGTCCATTTACCATTCAGCATGTTGGGAACATAGGCCTGCTTAAGTTCTTCTGATCCAAAACTCGCAATTAAGTGCGCGGCACCGTTACTTAATCCGGTAAACATGACAATGGAATTATTAGCCGCACCGCGAATGAATTCATTTGCACCACCTACGATCGAAGGGAGTTGTTGGCCCCCTTTCTCATACGAAAAGGTAGCCCCGATCATACCTGAATCCCCCATTTCCTTTACATAAGCTTCTACCGAAAGGTGGACCTGAACGGTGCCGTTTACGAGTTCAGCTTGTTTACGATCTGCATCGACAAAATGAGGTCGTAAGTGACGTTCTGCTATTTGCTCTGCAGAGTCCAAAACCATATCGAACATCTCTGGCGTATAATCCGCGAAATGAGGATATTGACATAAAGAACCATAATTTAAAACCTCTTTTAGGATAAAATCGAGGTTGCGGCGATCGTATTCTCTTGGCATACTTGTTCTGTTTAGATGGAAGCAAATTTGCAGAGAAAAAATTTATTATGCAAGCATACTACTTTCGACTCCCCCACCTACCTTTGGCAAACCTTGGAGGATTGCCAAAGGTAAGGAGTTGTGAAGAAAAAAAAGGCGATTAAAAATCAGTAAACTGGTAAATTCAAACCGATATTATAGGGGACCCACGCGGCCTGCCGACAATCCCACAAAGGTGAATCTTGATAACGTAATTTCTTGAAATTAACCAGATTGATGAGCTTTTGATAGGATGCACCAGGGATTCCATTATAACGATCTACGAGCACCCGCTTTTTTGTCTTACCCGCCACCATAAAATAACCAAGTACCTGACGATCCGGATTATTCAAACACGTCAAATTACCAATAATCTGCGCCGGAACTTTATCAAATATCCCACCACCTAAGGTGCGTTGATCCTCTTGACGCTTCCAATACTGATGCGTTGCCTTATCCACATGATACACCTCCATCTGCAAAAACCACTCCGTAAAATCATCATACGGAATCGCAACCAAAGGCACCTTGATCTCGCGGCCATCCAAAAAAGCATCATCCACTAAGATAGGTTGCGTGTTTTGAACAGCTTGCCAACACTTACTATAGCAAATTGGCACGGGTGCTGGCGGTGCCGGTGGCGTCGGGCAGGTTGTTAAAAATTGAATGAAATCTTGGCGTTTGATGAAATAATAATCATCAACCCCACGCGTATCCTGAAGACTGGCCTGCATCTCAAAATACATATCCTCCACTTTTTCCGCATTCACATACTTGGAATTCAATGTCTTCAATTCCGTGGGCGCCGAAAGCACTTGCCAGCTCGAAGCAATATCCAAACCATCCTTCGTCATAATTTTTAACCGGTACTTTTTTCCCACTTGACCCTGGAATGAAGCCGGCGTTTGATACATCCCCTTTTGAATTTCCTTTAAAACAATCGCCGACCCAGACTCTTCCACAATACGCACATCCGCACCCGGAATCGACTCACCCTGAAACTGCGTGGGATCAAAGGGCGAATAGCCCGATGTATAATTCAAGCGAACCGTATATGGACCTGCCAGATTAGACATTTCACCATATACCACAACCGCATCACTCAAGTTCTTAGTTCTAAAATCAGTGATTTCCGTTTCACACGAAAGTAATCCTAACAAGCCCACAAATGCCAATATCCTCCTCATTAAAACTTGAAATTATAAGTGACGGATGGAATCGCAGCTCCCAACACAGATAATTGATACGTTCGAGCCTGATTGATCAAGCCAGTAGAAGACCTGAAAAAGATTGAATAGGCGTTTTGGCGCGATAAAATATTATAAACAGAGAAATTCCAACTCCCCTGCCAGCGTTTTCCCTCTTTCGGTTCAACCGTAAAACCAATGTCCATACGCATGTAGAATGGAATACGTTCCTGATTTCGCAAGGTAAAACTTGGACTTGAATAGCCATCCAACAAGGGCTTAATGGTCGTACTCGTCAAAAAGGTATTATTCGACCCGCCATATTGATAGGTCGTTGGCGTTAAACCCGGTCTTGGAAAAACACCATTGGCATAGCCATAATCATATAAATCATTAAATGCATAAATCTTATACCGGCCATTTGGATAGGTGATAGGCCGACCAGACGTGTAGGTAAAATTTGCATTAAACGAAATGCGTTTCGTCAAACGGTTATTCAAGACAAATTTAAAGTTGTGTGGCATATCAAAATTCGCCGGAAATTCCTTGCCAAAATTGGCAGCAAACTGACCCTCTGTTGCACCCACTTGTCGGAACGACCGCGCATACGTATACGATACCCAACCAGTCAACCGCAATCCGCGCGCCTTCTTTAAGAAAAATTCCGCCCCATACGCACGTCCTTTTCCTACGACTAATTCCGTCTCAACCGTTGGATTTAAGTACAAGGCCGCTCCGTCCACATAATCAATTACATTAGCCAAACGCTTGTAATAAAACTCCGCAGAAGCCTCAAAAATAGCATTTTGCGCATTGGTAAAATTCTTAAACACTCCCATGGAAAACTGATCGGCCACCTGCTGAGGCAAATAGGCATTCGAATTCTTCCAAATATCCACGGGCGATATCGCCATCGTATTTGACAATAAATGCATGAATTGCCGCATCCGGTTAAATCCAAATTTCACCGAGGTACTCGAATCCAATTTCACTGCCAAAGAGACCCGCGGCTCAAATCCGCTATAGGATTGAATCACTTCTGAAGACGCAAAACGTAGCGTATCCGTTAACGAATTCAAAGTACGCGGCGTTCCTAACCGATATTGGTAAGTCTGCAACGGGCCAAGCAATTGAAAATAAGCATAGCGTAAGCCATAATCTAAACTGATTCGTTTACCTATTGGCAAACTATGCCCCACATAAATCGCCATTTCCCGAGAATTTTCTACCTGCATCGGGAATTCATTCACTTCAGACGATGCCGAAGTAGGCCTAAATGTTCCTGCATCATTTTGATAATGATTAAACTCTGCACCAAAGTCGAGCCGGCCTTTCCCCTTCAAATCCAAACTTAAATCCTCCCGCAAAGTCTGCTGCTTAATCGATGGTTTCCAATCAAATTCCAAACCCTTTTTCATCCCCTCAATCCCATATCGATAATCACTAACGAACGCCGTAAAATTATGAGCTAGCATTCCCCAAAGTGCGTTATGCTTAAAACTAATGGACTGAGTCTGCCATGAATACAAGGTATCCGATGCAAATTTAAAGCCATCATGACTGATGTAGCCAGATAAAGAGATTCGTTGGTTTTCATTCAACTTATGCGTCAACTTAAAATTGACATCATAAAAATCTGCTTTACTTTTCTGTAATGCCGGATTAGGAAAATATCCCAAATAAAAATCGGAGACCGAACCACGGGCGCCAAGAATTAAAGAAGTTTTTCCTTTCACCAAAGGCCCATCAAACAATAATCGGCTGGAAATCGGACCCACACCCCCTTGGATTCCCCACTGGTCAAAATTCCCTTCCTTCACGCGCACATCTAACACTGACGATGCCCGACCGCCATACATACTCGGAATACCACCCTTATATAAGCTCAAATCCTGAACCATGTCGGCATTAAAACCCGTAAAAAATCCAAACAAATGCGATGTATTAAACAAAGGAACCCCGTCCAATAACACGAGATTTTGATCCACATTGCCCCCCCGCACATTAAATCCAGATGCCCCCTCACCGACCGTTGACACACCCGGCAACAACATAATACTTCGAATCACATCCGCCTCTCCCATCAAATTTGGCAGCTTTTTCAGCGTTTTGCTGGACATTTTTTCAACGCCCATGATGGTCCGATTGACATTTGCGTCCGACTTTTCCGTCGAAATAACGACTTCATCTAAAATCTGTTCTGCCTTCTCCAGGAATACCGACATGCGTGTATTTTCCTTTAAATCGACCCGACCCGTTTTGAATTTATAGCCCAAACTGCGAAAAACAATTTGGTAGGAACGAGAAGGCAAAGTCAACGAAAAATGACCGGATGAGTCCGTTCGAGCCCCGATTGATAAACCCGAAAACAATACCGAAGCCCCTTCCAAGGGAGCCTTAGTTTCCAGGTCTTGAATGGTTCCAGAAAAAATAAAAAAGCCCCTTTTTTGACCAAATGCGGCACAAGAAATCAACAATAACACAGCTAATAGCCCACACCTCATTTTCGTTTGTTTCGCAAGATTAATAACCCTTTGGAGTTTTTCCAAGCAGGATCAAATCCGCCAGCAGGGAACTTGGCAACCGCATGGCTACCTAAAACCACATCCAAATCTCCATCACCTTCAATATCCCCAATATCCATCACTGACCACCGACCGAGGTGATTGACAGGAATAGTTTTTAACTCAAACGATTTACCCAAATTTTTGAAGTAAATCAATCCTTCCGCCGGCCGCTTCTCCACATCCGGAAATAAAGCAATCGATAACATATCTTGATCGCCATCCGAGTCTACATCCGCAAGCATCACTTTCGTAGCTCCATTTTGAGGATAAAAAGCTTGTTGCTTAAAGATCATTTTGCCTTCGTTCGTGTATACGTAAACGCCATGATATGGCTTTAAGATGGTTGAAAAATCCGCATTATCCCCAGCCGTGCATACAATATCTAAATCTCCATCGCCATCCACATCACCCATATCGAACGAACTTGTTCCGTAAATTGATGGGAAACGCAATAGTCGAGTCTCACTGAAATTCAACCCACCCTGATTGGTGTACAACATAATTCGTTCATCCCCTTGCGCAAATAAAGCCACAATGTCTGGTCGGCCATCACCATTAAAATCGCGAAAATCCACGTGGGTGGCCCCAGTTTGCGTATTTAGCACCTTTTTCGACCAAGAGCTCCCCTTTTGCTTCCAAACAGACATTCCTCCCTCCATAAATCCAAATTCGCTCGATATAAGTTCTACTTGACCATCTCCATCGAGGTCAACGGCCTTCAATTCAATTGGCCGATTTAATCCTTTCAATAGTTCTTTAGACTTCCCTTTTCCTATCACTTGCACAGATCCATTCACATCCGGATTCGCTTGGGTAGTCGTACCTATAAACACATACAAATACTGCTCTTTCCATCGTTCAATGTAGGTAAGCGCGTTTTGATTCTCTGATTTTCGGATGGGTTTTCCTTGCGCATCCAAAACCCAAATCACACGATTCGACTGATCCCCAGCAATAATCTGATGGTTTTTAACATCAATCCGAACGGCCGTGAAATTTGGTATGGTACCCTTGGGTAAGGCAACTGGCAAATCTTCCACAGAGAAAGATTGATCCTCAGCCAATGGTGCATAGGCTGGAATGTCTAATTCTTTAGGCGCCTTGGTCAAATAATATTCTTTGATTTTGTCCCAATCAGCATCCGGAATCAATTGCGAAGCAGGACGCATGATTGCATAATCAGCAAGCGGTTTTTGTAATTGGTCTATATCTTTAGAAACACCTAAAAAAACCGCCATGTAAGGAAGCGTACTGTATTTCCAAACATTTTGGGGCAATAAGCCCGGTTCAGGAAATGCATGACATGACTGGCAATATTGCTTGGCTAAGGCTTCCCCTTCCGTGACATCTTTCGAGCAGCTTGGAAATTCATACGAGAACACCGAGAAAAGGGTAATTGCAAGGATTATACGCATCAATTGAGTTTTTTAAACACTTGCATGCGATCTGAATTACGTGTCACAAAATACAATGGGCCTTTTGTTGTTTGAACAATTTTGATGTCGCGCACATCTCCTTCTTGTAAGAATCCAGTATCCGTAGGTACCAGCGCTTTAAATCCTCCCTTTCCATCACCCTTTAAAATAAGTCCAAAAAAGGCATCATAACGCGCTTGATACATCGAAGCTCCATTGAAATTTCCGCCCAAAATAACATCCAAATGACCATCCTTATCCACATCCTCCGCGCGTAAAACCATCACTTTGGACACTTGAGCTAAAGCTGGCAAATCATGTCGCTCAAACTTACCCTTACCTTTATTTTCCAAATAGATAGATTCAAAGGTATTCACCATACGCTCAGTAGCACCTTTCAGTTCACTATCCCCGAATAACTCCTCGATCGTGTTGCCTGCAAAATCTTTGTACTTCGTATACTTTTTAGAGATAATACTCGGAATCTGCTTCCCTATTTCATCTTTGCTATTAATCGGATACCAATCATCTCCTCGGTTATATCCAATGAT